>CAZJBZ010000169.1:0-9086 GCA_964543975.1 uncultured Spirochaetales bacterium | reverse complement strand
AGCCAATTCAGATGGGGCCGGGCGTTGGAAGAGGTGATGATCTCGATAACCTGAGTGTTCTTCAGTTCCTTGTTGAGCGGTATAATGACGCCGTCCGCTTTAGCCGCGTAACAGTGGTGACCCACTTCGGTGTGAATATGATAGGCGAAATCGATAGGTGAGGCCCCGATCGGGAGTTCGATAATATCGCCTTTGGGTGTGAAAACGAATATAGAATCTTGAAGCAGTTCTCCCTTTATCTCTTCCAAGAATTCGCCGGAAGTGACGTTTCTTCTGTCCCAATTCTTCAGTTTGTTGATGATAGCGATATCTTTCGGTCTCATCTTTCTTAAAGGTAGTTCTCGTTTATAAATCCAATGCGCGGCTATTCCGTATTCGGCGGTCCGATGCATTTCGGTTGTTCTGATCTGAATTTCCAGCAACTTGCCTTCATTACACATGATGGTCGTGTGCAGGCTCTGATACTTATTGGCTTTCGGCATGGCGATGTAATCTTTGAATCTGCCTTCAATCGGTTTCCAGAGACGGTGTATCAATCCTAAGACCGTGTAACATTCGCTTTCCGTTCTACAAAGAACGCGTGATCCGAGAAGATCGTAGATCTCGTCGAGCGATTTCTCACTCCGCTTCATTTTTAAATAGATTGAATAGAAGTGTTTGGCCCGTGTTTCAAGCTTCACATCCAGATTTTCTTTGGCTGCTTCGGTATAGATGGTCCTTTCAACCTGACGTAGATATTCGTTACGCTGTTTTCGGGTTGCAGCCAAGAAGTCTTTTATCTGTTTGTACATGTCCGGATTGATGTGTTTGAGGGCAAGGTCCTCCAACTCGCCTTTTACCCAGGAGATCCCCAATCTGCCTGCCAACGGCGCGTAGATGTCCAGACATTCGTAGGCGATGGATTTCCGTCTCGGACCGGAAAGGTAATCCAGCGTTCGCATATTATGCAGTTTGTCGGCGAGTTTGATAAGGATGACTCGAATGTCCTTAGCCATGGCGAACAACATTTTACGGATAGATTCCGATTCCTGAATGCTTTTCGACTTTGCCTTGACGATGGATATTTTGGTAACGCCGTTGACAAGGTTCTCGACATCTTTCCCGAAACGGGTCCGCATTTCCGAACGGGTCACATCCGTATCTTCAAGGACGTCGTGAAGGAGGGCCGCGATAATGCTTTCGTAATCCATTCGCATATCGACAAGAATTTCCGCCACCTGCATGGGATGTATAAAAAAGGGTTCTCCGCTGGCCCTTTGCTGGTCCCGGTGCATTTTTTCCGCCCACCAAGCC
Organism: uncultured Spirochaetales bacterium; assembly: GCA_964543975.1. GTDB lineage: Bacteria > Spirochaetota > Spirochaetia > SPDA01 > CAZJBZ01 > CAZJBZ01. Next base: position 7,793 of record CAZJBZ010000169.1, on the reverse strand, counting down.
GCTTCGATAATGAGCGATCTTTCCTTTTCCGAGTAAATGTTTAGTTTTGTTGTAAACTTTTCAATTTTCTGATGCATAAGACTATAAGAGTAATTTCTGCTTTTTTTGACCGGCGATGACCCGTTCATGTCCGGCCAAATCTCTGCTGACCTGCACGTTCGCGTAACCGGCGGAGGCCATCATATCCCGGAGCCGGTCCATCTGGTCGAAAGCTGCTTCCACGATAAGAAAGCCGTTATCATTGAGCGCCTTCATGCTTTGGTTTATCAGTCTGCGGCACGTGTCAAGACCGTCATGTCCTCCGTTTAAAGCCATGACAGGTTCAGGCCAATTTGTTTTTTTCATCTCTTTCGTTTCATTTTCGGTCAAATAGGGCGGATTCGATACTATAAGGTCGAATTTCTGTTGTATTCCGGCAAGAAGGTCAGTCCGATAGAATGGTAATATCCACCCCAGATTCATCATGGAATTGAGATGAAAAACCTCTTCGGCATGCCCGGAAAGATCGGACGCGGAGATGGACAGAGGAGGAAATTCGTGCTTCAACGTGATGGCGACACAACCGGAACCGGTACAGACGTCATGTGCTTTTTTGACCCATGTGTTGTGCTTGATTATTTCCTTCGCCATATCGACTAAAATCTCCGTATCAGGTCTGGGGATAAAGACCCTGTTGTCAACATAAAACTCGAGACTGTAAAACTCTTTTTTCTTTCTTATATACGAAATCGGATAACCATTAATTCGTTCTTCGAGAAACTGCTCGAATCGGGAGAACTCGCTTTCCGAAATCTGGTCCGGGTATGAAGAGAGAATCTGCTCCTTTGTCAGAGAGAGGGATTCTCCTAACAGGAGTGTCGCGTCGAGAAACGGTGTTTCGACACCTCGGTTTTTCAGCACGGTATATCCGTATCGTAATGTTTCTTGGACCGTCATTATTGTTGTTACGTATTCTGTGTCTGTAAATATTGTTCCCTGTCACTCATTTTGAGGGATTCGATAATCTCCGAGAGTTCTCCCTGAAGAACACTTTCCAATTTATAGAGGGTCACGTTGATCCTGTGGTCGGTAATCCGGTTTTGAGGAAAGTTATAGGTCCTTATCCGTTGTGATCTGTCGCCGGAGCCGATAAGCGTTTTCCTTGTGTGCGCCAATTCAGCCTGCCGTTTCTGTTCTTCTATTTCATAGAGTCTTGCCCGCAGGACCCTGAGTGCTTTTGCTTTGTTTTTATGCTGTGATTTTTCATCCTGGCACGTGACCACTAAACCTGAGGGGATATGGGTAATACGCACGGCGGAATCGGTCGTATTTACACTCTGTCCGCCCGGACCTGACGATCGATAGACGTCTATTTTCATATCTTCATTTTTAATCTCTATGTCGGTCTCTTCCGCTTCGGGCAGGACCGCTACCGTTACCGCGGAAGTGTGAATGCGTCCCCCGGATTCGGTCTCCGGCACCCTCTGGACTCGATGCCCGCCGCTCTCATACCGCAGCTCACCGAAAACCTCCTTGCCCGTGACTGAAAAAATGATCTCTTTAAACCCGCCTAACTCAGTTTCGTGGGAAGAGAGAATCTCTATTTTCCACTGCTTCTTTTCCGCATAGCGGTTATACATCCTGTAGAGATCGGCGGCAAAAAGGGAAGCTTCATCACCGCCTGTTCCCGCTCTAATTTCCATGATCACATTCTTTTTGTCCATTGGATCTTTCGGTAAGAGCAGGACTTTCAGATTTTGTTCCAGCTCATCCTTCGACTCCTCGAGCTGATGAAGCTCTTCTTTGGCCAGATGTTTCATTTCCGGTTCAATGTCGTCCTCTAAGAGCGCTTGGGTGTCTTCTATCCGCGCGAGAACATTCTTGTATTTCTCATATTCTTCGACACACTCCCGGAGATGGGAATGTTCCTGCATCAACTCTCTATAGCGTTTGTTATCTCTGATAACCTCAGGATCGCTTATGAGCGTTTCAATTTCTTTGTGTCGTCTCGCGAGCTCTTCCAATCGTTCTATCATCCGGGCCTCTTTCAAAAAGTATTTGAGCAATTACCTAAGGTAATTTCAAAAATAACGATTTTAACTGTGCTGATAAAATTAAATACTTATACTGTATACAATTGTAATTTTTGGAATTACCATATATCCTCATTTTAAAAGAGGCTCACCTCTCGAAATAGGGGCAGGTATAGATGACTATTTCCATTCCGCTATCAGAGGGGTCTCTCCTGTCCATCAGTGCTTTTATTAATAGATGGTGCAACGAGCAATCAGTGAAATGACTACACTCGGGACATACACCGTTTCTTCGATTATTGATAACTATATTCATTTTGTTAACTATAATAAATAATTGTCTTCTCTTCAATCGGTAGGTCAACGCCCTTTGGTAAAGAACCCAAAAAGACTTCCTGTTATACCGCCGACAATATGGGCGAATTCGGAGATTGTATTCGTTTGAAACGACTGGATAATCTCTTTTGCCAAAAAAAGGAAAACAACGAGAATAAAGGTGAGAGGTATTTCTCCCTCCCGAATGTTGGTAAACGAAATGAGCAAGATCATCATGAAGACGATGCCGCTTGCTCCCATGAGGCCGCTACTAAAGAGAATGACGTTCAGTAGTCCTGTAATGGCCGCGGTAATCACCATCATGAAAAGAAGCTGCCCGGGACCGTACTTTTCTTCCAGACTGGGACCTAAGAGCAGGATGAAGGAGAAATTGGCCGTCAGATGGGCCCATGATCCGTGCCCTATGACGTGAGTAACAAGTCTGGAAAAACCGAACACATCGGTTTGAGAAAAAAAACCGCGTCCGGGTATCGCGAAAAATCGGGGAATAAGTTCGGGATAGATGAAGTGGTCCAGTGCCAGTACCGCGGCGCACAGGAGCGCAAAGGTCAAGGTTACGGGGGCATTATACCGTATTTTCACGGGGCCACTCCGTCGGTTTCATACGAGGAGAGCAGCAGTTCAACCTTTTCCCATTCCTGTGTCTTCGCTTCTTGTTCCTTTTTATTGTTCTCAATGGCAGTTTGTGTTTCTGAAGCTTTCACCGGATCGGAGTAGATGGCGGGATCTTTCAGTTGTGACTCGAGAAGGAACGACTCTTCTTCCAGGGCCTCGATTTTTTCCAATAGTTCCTTCTCTTTACTCCGAAGCCGTTTTCTTTCATTCTTCCTCCGTTTATCCTCCTCGTGATTTACCTTTTCAGCAGGTTTTTCGTCGGTCTCGGGTCCAGTGCCGCGGTTATCCGTGTCCGTCCCGGCGGCCTCTTCACTTTCTTTCTCCTTGCGCCACAGGTAATAGCGGTAATCCCCCGGGTATTCTTTATGGCGGCCTGCGGTCAACTCCAGCACTTTCGTGGCCGTCTGTTCGAGGAAGTAACGGTCATGAGAGACGAAAAGGACCGCGCCTTTGAAATTCCGCAGGGCGTAGAGGAGGATGTCTTTGGAATGGATGTCGAGGTGGTTTGTCGGTTCATCGAGAATAAGAAAATTGGCGGGACGCAAAAGGAGTTTTATAATGGCAAGCCTGCTCTTTTCTCCTCCGCTTAAAACAGAGGTTTTTTTATTGATATCATCCCCCCGAAAGAGAAATCCACCCAAAATGTCTCGGAGATAAGGAAAGAGACCGGTGGGAGAAGAGTGTTCCGCTTCTTCTAGAACGGTGTTTGAATCGGTCAGTTTACTTTCGTGGTCTTGGGCGAAATAACCGATCGAGACATCGGTCCCGTACCGCACGGTGCCTTGGTAATATCGGTCGTCTCCCGCGACTACTCGTAACAGGGTGGATTTTCCCGCTCCGTTTTTTCCCGTCACCGCGATTCGCTCGCCGCGAGTCACTTCAAAATCGATGTTGTTGAGTACCGTGTTCTCTCCGTACGAACGGAACAGTCCTTCAATGGTAAGGATTCGTCCTCCCGAATGCGGTGCCGGAGGAAAGTGGAACGCGATAGTTTTCATGTTTTCCGGTAGTTCGACGCGTTTCAATTTTTCCAACTCTTTTACTCTGCTCTGTACCTGTTTGGCCTTCGAAGCCTTATACCTGAACCGTTCGATAAACTCCTCCGTCTTCGCGATATACTTCTGTTGTTCTTCATACTCTTTTTTTATCCGGGCGACCTCTTCCTCGTGCTTTTTTTCATATTCGGAGTAGTTGCCCTTGTACCGTTTTATTGTTCCCATAAACAGTTCCAGGACGTCGGTGACGATGGTATCGAGAAAAAAACGGTCGTGTGATACGAGAAGAACACCGCCCGGATATCGATTGAGAAAGGACTCGAGCCAGTTTCGCGCTTCTATATCGAGGTAATTGGTCGGCTCGTCTAACAGGAGAATATCGGGCTGTTCCAGCAAAACTTTTGCAAGCGCGATTCTCATTTGCCAACCGCCGGAGAACTGTTCGCTCGGTTTTTCAAAATCGTTTCCGGAAAAACCCAATCCGGTCAGCACCTGCCGTATCTTATGGTCTCTCTCGTAATAACCCGCTGTGATGAGCAGCTCTTGAAGCCTATGGTGTTCTTGGAGCAGTTCTTCAGTCAGGCTGTCGATACCGGTTTGACCGTCGGGCGCGGACTGTTCGTTCCTGGCAGCGATCCGCTGTTCCAACTCTGTTTTTTCCAGTTCAATTTTCTTCAGATGGTTGAACGCGGCATCGGCTTCTTCGAGTAATGTCGTTTGTTCGTGAAAAACCCCTGATTGCGGCAGATATGAGATTCGAGTATCCGATTGAGAGGTGACCGTTCCCGAATCGGGGGGGTGGAGGCCGGCAATAATTTTCATCAAAGTGGATTTTCCGCTTCCGTTCACACCGGTAAGCGCGAATCGATCTCCGGAGGAGAGAAAAAAGGTGACATTGCTCAAAATCGGCCGGTCACCGAAAGCGAGAGAGATGTTGTTCAGCTGGACCTGCCCCATGCATTATCCTTGTACCGTAAAAAAAATGATGATGGGGAACGGGTTTTCTTTCTCAATCACATTTTCCGCGATGTCTTCAGGCGGTACATAATAGAATTTAACGCCGCCGTTTTCTCGAACAAAAAGAAAATCGGTCCTTTTTTCAGGAGGTACACCTTCGAAGAGAAAAGAAACCGCGCCGTCATACTTCCGTTTCAACTCCTTCTCCAGAAAGAGAGAGAACTCCATGGTGCCCCCTTCTCCCGCGCCCGCCGGAATGATTTGCGGTACCAACTTCCGGTAATCTTCCCACGTAAACTCTCCCCCCTTTTTCAAGGTTATTGTCCCGTAGGCGCTGCTGGTGAGAATATTACCCTCTTCCGTCAGCGTTTCATAGATTTTTTTCCGGCGCAGTTTCTCTTCGTGAATAACCTCTTCCACCGCTACAATCAAATCGACAAAGGTCTGCATATATTTCTCGCCCTCTAAATAATAGGTTATTTCAATTTTTGAATCGGAGATGCTGTCGATCTGTAGGGTCGTCTCCTCAAAAAGGTAATCTCCCGTAGCGCTTGTTTCGATATCGGAATAGGTGAACAGAATATCTCGTTTTTCATTAACCAGGCGGATTTGTTTCTTTTCCGGAGACGGGAAGAGACCGTATCCTCCGGTAAACCGTTCCAAGTCTATTCTGTTTTGGTTGATCATCGCTCGATAGGATTCCGGTCGCCACTCTTTTGATAGGATTTCTTCTATTCGCGGAGCTGTTTTTGGGCCGGTCTGAACCGTGGGATCGGTGCCGATAGGCGTGATCGTCAGAGAATATCCGAAACAGTAACCGATTGTACCGTCATCCGTTAATACCTTGTACCAATGGTCCGTTAAACCGCCTTCGGTAACCACCGGACCTTGGCGTGATAAAATTTTGATTTTTTGGTTTATTTTCAGTTTATAGAGCCGCAAAGACCCCGTGGCGGGCTTCTGCCGGATAGGAAGGCCGTCACTTTCGACAATCCCTATTGTATTCGCCCATTCACTATATCGCCGTGCCGCCTCTTCCGCGTCCTTTTTCCGTTTATAATAGTCGATTCTCCACATTTCCAAAGACAGCCGTTTTTTTGTCTGAGGGATTCCTATGGTATAGGTTTCGTTGACCGTTGATTCCTCATACACCGGAACGAGGTCCCCCGAAGCAACCAGCTCTTCTTCCGGCGACCAACGGACCACCCCGAACCCTTCCGGACGTCCGCTGCAGGAGCCGAACACAAAAACAATGACCGCAAAAATGGTGTAAAGTCGATGAAGTTTTGTAAATCTATCTGTAGACATGGTTTGCATATTATAGACCATAAAATAAGGAGAAAGTCAATCGAGGCGAATTTAGGACAGAAATTCGAAATGTGATCGTAATGTGCTGTAAAGGGTTATGAGGGCCGTGAATTTGATGACGATTTTCCCTTTTCGAATCCCCACAGCTTACATTTGGCATTGCCATTAAAAATCTTGACAACCGCTTTTTTTCGATAGACTTATGGAAAGCAGGTATGGGTTGTCGTGGGGGAAAATGGTTGCCACGATCGATGTGTCTGCTTTAAAACCTACAAGACCATGCAGGAGTCTTAACAATGAAACGCCTCACCTTTTTTACCGACGTACTCCCTTTTTTGCTCTTTTTGTCCGCGGGAGCGGTTTTCGCCCAATCGAACCCCAGGATCGCGGTCATCCCCCTCAATCCGGTGGGGGTGTCGGAGCGGGTAACGGCGAGATCACCCTTGCGCTGGAGCGGGTCTACGGGAACCTGTTCATCAAATCGAGTGAATCGAATGTTGATGTGTTCTTAGACGGTGACAGGCTGGGTCCGCTCGACGACGGTTTTTTCCGCGACCTGCGGGTGGGACGGTTCACCCTGACCCTGGAAGGAGAGGGGCTCTATTGGGAGGACGAGGTGGAGATCGCCGCCGGGGAGTCCTCCAGGATCGAGGCGTATCCGCGCGCCTTCGGTACCATCGACTACTCCCTGCCGGAAGGCGCGAGTGCGGAGATAACGGGGAAAGATTTTCGCGAGGTGGTCCGCGGCAGCGGCAGGCTCTCGCCTGTGTGGACGGGGAGCTACGCGGTTACAGTGGAAGGGGAGAACTACGTTACGCGGACTATGGATGTGACCCTATCGAAAAATGAACGGTACCGTTTGGCCCCGGACCTCTCCTACACGGAAGAGTATGTCCGCGGGCGGTTGGAATCCCGGTTTACCGAGCTTCGGGAAAAGGTGGCTTCAGCCGGCCCGATCGAAGAAAGCACGATAGAGGAGGTCAAGCGGCTTACAACCGATCTGGCTGACGCGTTGTATACCTTTCCCGATATGATCGAGGGGACGGATGAGCTTCTGGAGAAGGCCCGCGCGAAAAAGGAGGAGCAGGAGAGGGAACGGCTCTACACCCGATTGGCGCGTGATGTGGCGGACGCGGAACGGTATCTCTCGGAAGAGCATAGTATGACCGAAGAGGAGCTAAACGAGGTGCAGTCGCTCTCCACCGACATAAACAACGCCCGGTTCCGGTTTTCCGACCTCATCGCCCGGTCCGCCGGACTGGTACGGAAGGCGGAGAAGAAGCACACACTGGACACCCTCATGGTTGAGCGGAGGGAGGCGGCAAAGCGGCTGGAGAAATCTATTAAGGCGAAGAAGGCCGGTGTGGTCGGGGGGTTCGTCACCCTTGGCCTTGGCGCGGTCGGCGGCGGTCTTACCGGGTTGTTTATGGACTTAGCTGAAGAGAGCTACACCGACTACACGAACGCCACCACGACCGAGGAGGCGGTGACCTACCGTGAGCAGACGCGGACCAACGACATCTTAACGTATGTTTCCGCGGGTACCGGGGGTTTAAGCTTAGGCATTTCC
>CAZJBZ010000168.1:0-9122 GCA_964543975.1 uncultured Spirochaetales bacterium | reverse complement strand
GTGGACCAGTACTTCGACTCAGGCCGCATCACGATCCAGTGATGGTCGTCGCCGGTACGGATGTCGTTAACCTTTCCCTTGCCTCCGTAAGGGGAAGAAGGCCAGTAGGGAATATGCGGACTGAGGTTGTGCGCAATCACCGGCAGGTCCCTGTGATACAGCACCTGTCCCGGGTCACGGTGATGTTTGTAAGGCCCGAACATTTTATAGGTTGCTTCGACTTCATTGTTACCGCTCCAGAGCAGGATACTGGGATGGTTGCGCAGCCTGCGCATCTGATATTCGGCCTCCCTGGAATACTCTTCGCGGAACCATCCCAAATGTGCAGGCAATGGAGCACAGGCCGACATAAAATCCTGCCAGACCAGAATGCCTTTACGGTCGCAGGCATCGTAGAAGGCATCGATCTCAAACCGCCCCCCGCCCCAGATACGTACACAATTGAAGTTTGCTTCGGCCGCTTCTTCGATGAGGGCGGTCACTTTTTCGGCGGTAATACGGCCGTAGAGCAGGTCCGGGGGTATCCAGTTGCCCCCCTTCATGAAAAGCGGTACACCGTTGATCAGAAACCGGAAAACTCCGGGGTCCGCATCCAGTTCAACCGTGCGCACACCATAGCGAAATGGTTCCGGCGAGATGGTTCTTCCGTCTACCTCTGCCTGGACATGGACGGTGTAGAGATGCTGTCCGCCGCTTCCGTTCGGCCACCACAGCCTCGGCTCCGATAGGGTGAGGTCAAGGTCGATATAATTGATACCGGCTGAAAGAAAGACGTCTCGACGTTCAGCGCAAAAATGGTTCCCGGCTTCGTCCGTCAGAATGATCGAGAAGTTACCATAGGCGGAATCGAAAAGGGTGTTGTACTCGAATTCGACGACGGCATCGATGCGGGCTTCATCGGCCTTTAGTGTCGTTGACAGAGAAACGTCTCGCACCTCACATGTATCCACAGCCCGTATTTCGACGTTCCCGGTGATGCCGCAGGTGGGCAGACGCGGACACCAGTCGAAACCCCACACGTAGACAGGTTTGCGGAGATACACGCGGCGTTTGTCCCCTCGTTCCGGATAACCACGCGTTTCTTCAGTCGGGACCGCCTCGATGAGTGGGAAATCCGATGTGTCTCCTACCCGCTCCATGCCGGTAGTCAACCGCACCAGCAGTATATTCTTTTCGCCGAACTCGACGGCGGCCGTCACTTCCTGCTCAAAAGGCCGGAACGCGGACGGGTGATGCCCGAGGTATGTATCGTTGAGCCAGATATCGCCATGGACATCCAGTCCGTCCAGCGAAAGTTCAATAGCCGTGGCATCGCTCCATTGACCGGGCACTTCGAACACTTTGCGATACCACCAGGAGCGTTCCTCTACCCAGCCGAACTGCTCAAAATTGGTCCCCACCAAAGGCTCCGGCAGTCGGGCGGCCCGCACAAGATCGTCGTTCACATCGCCGGGCACCCGCCCTTTGATCGTACCGCTTGCGCCCGCAACATCCTGCCGGGATTCTTTGCCGTCCGTTAACGGCCGCTCGATAATCTCCCACTCACCATTGAGACTGATTCTTTCCATGATCATCTCCTAATTAAAAATGTGAATTCAATCTGCCATATATGAGCCATACTATCAATTAAAGAAACCGTTTTTGTGTACAAAACTAAAAATTATCGACCTCTTCAAAAAATTTTAGTGTTGTTTTCTCAGTATATATTATCAATAATGGTCTTAATTATGCCATTTTGCTAATAGGAGGCAAACAATGAAAAAGAAAAAACGTTCAGTCTTGTTCTTGGTAATCGCACTCTTGTTCCTTATACCGGGACTGATGTTCGCTGCGGGCCAGCAGGCGGAAGAGGAAGAGGGGAGTGAAGAAGCCGGGATCCTGGGATTTCCCCGCACCCAAACTATGTATGCCGACATGGTGACCGGCCGGGTCCTGACACCGGACAATTTCAACGAATGGGTCGGATGGAAAAACCGTGACCGAGGCATGCAGCAAGTGATGAACGAATCCATGTGGACGTCCGATTTCATCAACGGTCAGGGTATCGCCGGTTTAGCATCCGGCCCACCGGCGTATAATAATGATTTTACGCAAGTGACCTTTAATCTTCGCCCCGGTGTCTTTTGGAGCGACGGGGTTGAATTTACAGCTGAAGATGTGGCTTTTACAATCAAATTGCTCCGCGACACTCCGGGGATGAACTATCATTCGGAGATGCAGGTGGTGGAGGACGCCTATGCGAAAGACAAAACTACGGCGGTCGTGGAGCTCAAAGAGCCGAACTCCAGGTTCCACTCCTATTTTCGGGACTTCTGGGGCTGTCTCTGGATTATGCCGAAACATGTGTTCGAAGATGTAGATGACCCGGTAAACTTCAAGTATAACCCGCCCCTCAGTCTGGGACCGTATGTACTCCACAGCTTTGATCCGGTGGGGATGTGGACTGCCTGGGAAAAGCGGGAAGACTGGCAAAGGACGCCGACGGGCATCCTGTACGGAGAACCTGCTCCCAAGTATGTTGTCTTCCGACACATAGAAGACCCCTCACTCCGGGTCATCTCTATGGTACGTCATGAGCTGGATTCCAGCTTTATGCCCCTCGAGTCGATACGGGCGACAATGGGGGCCAGTCCGTACGCCCGTTCTAAGATGGCCAATTTCCCCTGGGCACAGGTCGGGGCCCCGACCGTCAACGGGCATTACTATAATACGAAGCAGCCTCCTTTCGATAACAAGGAAGTGCGCTGGGCTCTCACCTTAGCAATAGATATCGTATCATTCCTGGGCGTTACCTACGACGGCGGTGCCGGTATGTCGGCACTTCCGGTTTCGAATACGCTTCAATATCTGGACGTATACTACGAACCGATGGAAGAATGGCTTGAAGACTTTACAATCGACATTGGAAACGGCGAGACTTTCAAACCGTACGATACGAACGCGCCCCAGCGGGTCATGGATTATGTAAAGGCCCGTGGTTATACCCTTCCTACGGATCCGGAAGAAATTAAACATGTTTTCGGTGTGGGGTGGTGGAAGTATGCTCCCGATGTTGCCGCGAAGCTGCTTGAAAAAAATGGGTTCCGACGGAACGCGGAAGGCAAGTGGCTGCTTCCCGACGGAACACCGTGGAAGATTGAACTTCTCACAACTCCGGTTGTCGGTCATGACATGTGGCGCAGCTCCTTCGCACTCTCCCGTGAGTGGCAGGAGTTCGGCATCGACGCGGAGTCCGTACCGAACGAAAATGCCGCGGTACTGTCCGCAAATGGAGAATTTGAAGTGTATCCGGCACGGCCTATACCGGAACCGTGGGGTGACTATCCGGACATGTTTAGAAGTTTCAACGTCCTACATTCAGACTATGTGGAGCCGGAGTTAGGCAAGAGGACCTGGGGTTGGCCGACGCGCTGGTCCGATCCGCGAATGGACGAGGTCATAGAAGAACTTCAAGTGACCGATTGGACGGACACCGACCGGCTGATTGAGCTCGGCATGGACGGCATGAAAGTCCTGGTAGAGGAGATGCCGTGTACGCCCCTCTTCACTTTGCTGGATTTAGTCAGCTGGGACACCTACTACTGGGAGAACTGGCCCGGAGAAGAAAATCCCTATATGGTACCCTTCCATCATTGGCCTAACTGTAAATATATGTTGACATTCCTGAAATCTACCGGGAGATAGGAAACAAAACCATTTAATAAAATATCCATCGGGCGGGGACTTTACCCGTCCGATGGAATTATCTGCCGTTGGGGAGGTATGCTTTGAGATTTATAACCCGTTATCTTATACCGAGACTGATACAATTCCTGCTTGTGACCTGGTTTGGTATTACGGTGGTTTTCTTCATTCCACGGTTGATGCCCACCGATCCTGTCGAAAAAATGGTGTCGACAATACAGTCCCGCGGCACAGCTGTCGATCCTGCGGCAACTGAAAAAACAATTCAGCTGCTTCGGGAAATGTATGGGCTGGAATCGGGTTTGTTGACCCAATATGCAAATTTCTGGAAACGGCTTTTCGTCGGGGATTTCGGACCGTCGCTTTTCGCTTTTCCGACACCCGCGATCGAGCTGATATCCCAGGCATTGCCGTGGACAGTCGGATTACTCTCCATAACCCTGGTCCTCTCCTGGATTATCGGGAACATTTTAGGCGGACTTACCGGATACTTTACCCGGTTTAAATTTTTAAAAATAATCGACGGAATCGTAATGTTCGCGCGTCCCATCCCCTACTATATAATCGCGATGATTACCATCATTCTCTTTGTTTACATTCTTGGTCTTTTTCCTGCAGGGGGCGGTTATGCCATCGGAGGCAGAATTTCATTTACATGGAAGTTTATCACGAATGTTGCCCAGCATGCAATTCTGCCGGCACTATCCTTAATGGTACTACAGATTGCATTGAACCATCAAACCATGCGGCTCTTATCACAGGGTGTAAAAGATGAACATTATGTTCGTTACGCGAAAATCGGTTCCGTGCGGGAAGGAACGATATTTGCCCGCTATGTTTTAAGAAACGCGTTGCTGCCCCAGATTACCGCGCTGACCATGTCGATCGGTTACATCTTCGGTGGTGCATTGATTACGGAAATGGTTTTTTCATATCCGGGCATCGGTTCCCTTCTTTATCTGTCAATTATGAACAGTGACTATAATCTGCTGATGGGTATAACGACCGTTTCCATCATAGCAATCGCCGCTGCAATCTTGATAATCGATTTGATCTATCCACTATTCGATCCGAGGATTCGGTTTAAATGAAAAAGCACATGACAATCTTTAAAACATTTCGGGAAATGCTTAAGGACGTGCGGTTCATGATCGGTATGATCGTGTTTCTGTTCCTCATTGTATTGGGAGTAATGACTCTTTTTTCACCCTACCATCCCAACGAATGGCAGGTCGTGCCCAGGGATCTGCCGCCCTCTTGGGACCATCTTTTGGGTACTAATTCTTTAGGTCAGGACGTCTTCTGGCAAATGACCTTTGCTGTCCGTAACTCCCTTCTCTTTTCAGCGGCAGCCGCGGCACTTTCGCGGGTCATTGCTATCGGAGTAGGCTTGATAGCCGGTTATAACGGAGGCGTAGCCGACCGGGTCCTCATGTTTATCGCGCAGGGGATTTTTGTTATCCCTTTATTCTTAGTCCTTGTCTTGCTTGCTATGCTGGTTCGCGAGCACATAACTCCGTTTGTGTTAGTGTTGATTTTCGGTGTCGTGTCATGGCCGTGGGGGGCCCATCTAATCAGGTCCCAGATATTGAGTTTGCGCGAACGGGAGTTCACCTATATGTCGATCCTCTCCGGTGTCCCCACGTATAAACTTGTCTTCAAGGAATATTTTCCTTTTATTATCCCACTCGTTCTTTCCACATTCATCAATAATATGATTTGGGTCGTCGGTATGGAGATAACTCTTGCCTATCTTGGGCTGACGAACCTGGTTATTCCCACCTTAGGGTCGATGATCCATTGGGCCGTCAATTACCAGGCGATGCTTTTGGGCCTTTGGTGGTGGCTTCTCGCACCGATTTTAGTCTCTATCGCAACCTTTGTCGCACTCTATCTGGTTTCCGTGAGTGTTAGTATTTATCTCGATCCCCGGGCCAGGATACAACGTGTCGGGACCAGGTAAAGGAGTATAGTATGTGGGTACTGAAAACTGAAAACTTAAAATCGTTTTACGTTCTTGACATCTTTGGTGAAAGGAAAATCGTACAAGCCGTGAATAACGTCGACCTCGAGGTACGCGAAAATGAGGTATACGGTATTGCAGGCGAGAGTGGTTGCGGGAAATCGACCCTCCTTAACACACTCTTCGGCGACATCGAACGGCCCTTGCGGCTGATGGGAGGCAAGGTATTCTATAACGTAGATGGGAAAGAAATTGATTTGTTTTCCCTATCGGAGGAAGAAAAACAGAAACTACGGTGGGAGTTCATTTCATTTATTCCCCAAAGCTCAATGAGTGTACTGAACCCCGTTATCAAAATAAAAACCACCTTTCGCGACTTCAGCCGCGGCTACGGCCGCCGCAGAAAGCAGGAGGATGCCATCGATATCGCGCGCAAACATCTCGTTGATCTCGGTTTGCCGCCGAAATTATTACAGGCCTACCCTCATCAGCTCTCCGGCGGAATGCGGCAGCGGGCAACGATCGCACTGGCTTCTTTTTTATACCCGAGGATCCTTATTGCCGACGAACCTGTTACCGCGCTCGACGTTGTAGTGCTGCGAGGTGTACTCCAGCTGCTTAAGGAAGTGCAGGAAAAATTGGAAGCCACCATTATTTTAGTTACTCATGACATGGGTGTCCATGCAAATATAGCGGACAGGATCGGTATCATGTACGCGGGTAAAATGATTGAAGAAGCAGAAACGGAAGTCATCTTTGAAAACCCGCTTCACCCCTATACAAAATACCTCGTCAATTCCCTGCCGAAGTTCGGTGACAAATCGGTCCGGGAGAGCGCGCCCGGGGCTCCGCCTTCACTTGTGGAACTCCCGCCCGGCTGCGCCTTTCATCCGCGATGTTCCCGGGCAATGGATATATGCAGGGAGGAGGTCCCGGTTTTTGAACAGGTGGCCGAGGACCACAAAGTAGCTTGCTGGCTTATGCAGGGAGGTGGACGGAATGGATAAATTGATTGCCCTCAAAGACCTCACTAGAGTATTCCATATCGGCAGTATGATCTCTCGAGTCAAGATTACGGCTGTCGACCGCGTTTCGCTAAACATTTCACCGGCGGAGATATTCGGGATTGCCGGTGAAAGCGGATGCGGAAAAACGACAATAGCGCGGATGATATTAGGATTCGAGGACCCTTCCTCGGGTGAAATAATATACGACTCTTCTAACGGAAAAAAGAAAGCTCAAACCAAACGTATCGCTCGGATCCAGGGTATCTTTCAAAATCCCTTCGATTCCTTTAATCCTCTGAGGCGTGTCGAAAATTATTTTTTCGATACTGTTCACCATTTCTATCCGGGAAGCAGCCGAACAGAGGCTCTTTCCCGTATCAACGAAGCACTGAAAGAAGTCGGCCTTTCCTATAATGATATTGCCGGCCGTTACCCCAGTGAATTCTCCGGCGGCCAACTCCAGCGGACATCTATCGGGAGGGCCTTGTTGACCCAGCCGTCCCTTCTCATCGCCGATGAGCCGGTATCGATGGTGGACGCGTCATTACGGATGTCGATTATCAACCTGTTCCAAAAATTAAAGGAAGATTTCGGAATCAGCGTTATTTATATTACCCACGATCTTGCTACTGCCTATTATGTATGCGACCGTATTGCCGTCATGTTCAGGGGAAATATTGTTGAAACAGGGGAAGTCGAGAAAGTGCTTATGGCTCCAAAACATCCCTATACCGAGCTTCTTCGCGAATCGATTCCTGAAGCGGACCCGAAAAAACGATGGGCCACGAAAATGGACCTGTCCGAGAGCGAACGGGAAGAATACTTACGCATTGGGTGTAAGTTTGCCGGGAGATGCCCGAAGGTTATGGAAAGATGCAAGCGGGAAGTGCCGTCTGATATTGTTGTTAACGGAGTCATTGTGAAGTGTTTTTTATATTAGCCTCTTCCAAAATGCGGATATATGGTAATTGCAAAAATTACAATTGTATACAGTATAAGCATTTAACTTTTCCAGCACCGATAAAATCGTGATTTTTGCAATTACCTCTTATGATTAGCGAATTTACCATAGTCGTGGTATAATGAGGGTCGAAAGATGGACATATGATTTTTCTAAAACAGTTCATTCAGAAACGGACCCTCAAAAAAAGTATTTTGGTTTTTACGCTAATCATCATTCTTTTGCCGAGTCTGCTTATCGGTATCAGTTCGTATGCCGTGTTTAAAAGGATCGTCCTCAATTTTATCGTCCAGACAACAACGGACCTCTTAAAGAAGAATTCCAATTCGATTGAATACTCGATCGACCAAATTAACAATGTAATAGATTTGCCCTTGTACTCATCTTTATTTCTAGAACTGAATAGAGAAGTGAATAACAGCAGTGAATCGACCACGAGCGATTCGCGATTAAGTAATTATCTTCGGATGTTGTGTTATTCCAATAATTATATCCATTCAGTAATTTTAATCACAAACAATAAAAAACTATTCATTCAGCATTCCAGTTCGTCAATGAATATCAAACAAAATGAAATTAATTTTTTCTTAAAAAACGAATTTAATAATGAAGGTTTTAATAAGTGGCAGGCCGTAAGGAATTTGGCGTTTCCTTTCGATATTGAACCGGAGCTGATTGTAAACTACAGCTTATTAAAAGACCCGTTTAACCTCAAACCGTTAGGTTATTTTTTTATTAACTTGTATCCGTCATTCCTTACCGACACATATTCAACGTTAAATATCAGTAAAATATTCTCTTTTTTTGTCGTGGACAACGAAGACCGGATTATCACCCCCATAGACAACAGCAGGATCGAAAAATCGACCATTGATAAAATACTCAATAAAACTGATGAAACAAAAGTGGAAACGGGGATATTCTATCGAATTTTGCGGATTGACAATGAAGACTATATCGTTTTCTCCACCCAGCTCGATCGCAATGAATGGCGGCTTATCAACATTTCGAAACTGAAAGACTTGTTAAGCGAAGTCAATCTTATCAAATGGTTTATGCTCGCCATAATGCTTATCAGCATTGTTGCTCTTGGATTTTTAGGGGTCCGTTTCTCGAAGCATATCACCGGACCCCTTTCCAATTTGCTTACCAATATCACCCAGCTGAAACATGGGAACTTTGCAATAGAAAGAGAAAACCATTCCTATGAAGAAATAAATACGATCACCCAAGCCTTTGAAGAGATGACGCACAACCTTCAGGATCTGATGCACGATATTGAATCGTCCGCAAAGGCCAAAAGACAGTTGGAACTGGATAATCTTAAAATGGAGATGAAAGCGCTGCAAGCCCAGATAAATCCTCATTTTCTCTACAATACCTTGGACTCCATCAACGTCTTGGCTAAAAGGAAAAAAGCGTACGAGATCAGCACCATCATCCAAAACCTTGCCACCTTTTTGCGTTCCAGCTTGAGGAAGGGCGCTGAGCTCATAACGATCGAGAA
>CAZJBZ010000167.1:0-9198 GCA_964543975.1 uncultured Spirochaetales bacterium | reverse complement strand
GTCCTCGTCGTCGGATTACTTCCGTCTTAAACAAACCAATGATCGTCTCGGCAAGCGCGTTGTCATATGAATCCCCAACGCTGCCGACTGATGGGTCGACTCCGGCGTCAGAGAGTCGTTTAAGAATATCGGATAGACAGATATTGGCTGCCCCGATCCCTATGATGAATTAATACCTCTTCGATCTGCCGGGCCCATAATGCCTGCTCTAGAGCGTCCAGTGTAAGCTCAGCACACATGCTTGAGAGAACACGCCGGCCGACAATCCATCCGGGCGAAGACATCAATAACGAAAGCGACATAGACAAATCCTTTTCAGGTCGCTACATAAGTGAAATCCGCCTTATTCCGATATCGGAATAACGCTGAGCTTAAACCTGTGCGAAATATGCTGAAGCCAAACGAAGAATTTCATTCGCCCGTTTCAGCTCACGATTTTCCCGCTCCAATACTTTGAGCCGTTCACGCTCATCACTGGTCATTCCCTCACGACGGCCTTCATCTCGTTCAGCCTGTCGCACCCATCTTCTTAAGGTTTCTCGTGTGCGGCCCATTTTCTCTGAGATCGAGCTAATTGCCGCCCACTGCGAGTTATACTCCCCCTCATGCTCGAATACCAACCGTACCGCCCGTTCCCGGACTTCCTTCGAATACCTGTTGTGCTTTTCCATAACATAATCCTCTCACAGTTTTATGTCTCCGGTAAATCCGGGGCGGTTCACCTTCAGATTTGGTGATTGCGAGTATTAGGTCGACAAGATCGATTATAGGTTTCTGTGTCTCTTTTTCATTTAAAACTTTCTTGAGAAATGGTATCTGAGAAACATAGTAGTTAATTTTATATATCTGCCGCGCCGGAGTTTCAGGGTCAAAATGAAGCATCTGAGAACTAAAGCCTCCATTTTATTCTGAGAAAAGCAGCACGTCTATACTGTATACCGTGTTGGAGATAGATTTACGCAAATGCACCAATGATGGAATTAAAACAAAAAAAAACGGTATGCCTGGACGTCGAGGCCCCTGAGGACCCCTTCAGCATACCGTTCATATCTTCAATATGGGCAAAAAATAATCGTGATTATTTTATTTATTTAGTAGTATTGCCCACTCTTTTTTTAGCATCGGAAAAACCTGCAGGAACTTTAGTCAATTTCTCTAAAAAAGTCTCTCTTGCCCAGAGGTTCGAGGAGCTGCAAGTGGTATTCGGTTGAAGCGTAGAGTTCTTTGTACATCTTTTCCGAGTTTGCAAACACTTCTTCGGCAGTCGGCTGTTTTCGTCCCGATTCGATTATGTTATGGGAAATCTCTTGAAGGAGAAATCCAACAATATCCTTCGAAACGGAGGATAATATTTTTTGGTCAAGCACGTTTAATTCCGTTAAAAGCTCGGTAAAAAGCAGTTCATCTCCGGTAGATTCTTTAAGACGACGAGTTTTTTCAATTCCTTCCTCGGCAAATAAGCAGACCTTTTTCATCTCTTTCGAGAGCTCTCCGACAGCCTCCTGAAGGCGCCCATTCTTTTGTTCCATTCCCGCGGTGGTTGCCCTGTTAAAGGCATAGGAAGCGGGAGTGCATCTAGAAGAAATATCCTTCGGTTTTTGTTTTCCGCTGGAGAGGACCTTTTCTTTTATGGTTTCTATTGCAGGTCTGATAACGGGAAATGAAAAAAGTTCTTCCAACGGAACAAAAGGGATTCCTTCTATTTTAACGCCTTGTGGTGAAAGAGAGTAGGTTTTTCGGTCACGGTGTATTTTCAATTGATTTTCAAACCACCACTTATAGATAATAAGCCTCTTATCGGTCAACGTTCGGCCGCCGGAATTATTTTCTGCCAAATACGGATCGGCGCTGTAGAGATAGGTAAAACTGAAATGTTCGGTCGGATTGATACGGGTGGAAAAGGTATGGGCCCGATGTTCGAAAAAACTTCCCCGATAATGTGTTTGATAATCAGAAAAACCGAGGTCCATACCGACACAGTATATCCCGTCGCATCCCAACAGACCGGCAAAATCCCAGGCAGAAGTTGCCACCGATCCGCCCGCACCGAGTTTTCCCTTCATTTCAACCCTCTCTTCCAAGAAACTGCCTAACGGAAAGAGGGAGCTGCAGAAAAAGAGGGGAGATTCACTAAACTCACGAAAAACACGGGGATGGGTCGATGATTCGGAAATAAGAATGGTTTTAAGGGAACGACATCTATCCAGATGCCGTGTATTCCAATATTGAGGATCGACAACCAGCAAGAAATCGGGAGATATGTTACCGAGAATGCAGGCGTAGGCACCTGTATCGACTGCTATGAGCACGAACCGCTCGGCAAGTAAGGAGAGATAGGGAATACAGCGGTCCAATGAAGGGCCCGCTGCCACCAAGAGAGCAGGGATACCGGTAAAGCAGTCTTTCCACTCGCGGATACCTCGGGAAAACGCTAATAATGGAAGATTGGTTATCAAATTTCGGACCCAGAGTCTTCCAAAGCGTTTCAATGTGTTGGCATTCACTTCGCTTCTCGCTAAAAAACTTTGGACGGTTTTCTCAACTTTTTCGAAATAGTCTTTGTTTTTTTCATAGAGTGACCGGAGTAACACCACTTTTATATGATTTTCTCCACCTCCTTTTAAGAGGGGTATGAGTGCATCCGGTTCGGCATCTAAAAAGAGAGTGGTGTTCTGATGCAAAAGGATTTTAGTCATATCTCTTGCGTGCAACGCACGAAGGAAGAGCGGGACGTCCGGTTCGACGACAAAAAGAGGAATGTTGGGGTACTTTTCGATAAAAGCATCGATATGATATCCGAGACCGAAACCCGCGAAAATAGCACAGTCGAGCTCTTTGTCTATTTCGGTCGTTATGAGCCGTTCAGCCTCCCTAACTGGATTATGTTTGCTGTGGATGTAACGGCCGTTATATGTGGCAGTCGTATATCCTGATGGAGTGGAGTGAAAAGACAGCGTATTGTCGGGCAAATAGTTTTCTACAACTTCATGTTGGAGCGCGGGATGGACATTCAGTAGGGCATTCAAATTGTGTATGAAAATCTGTTCCCTGTCGAGCTTTCCGTTGTTTTGGTCCTTCTCACTCATTCAAGCTCCAATCGTATGGTCATGCCTTTCGTGATCTTCGTTCCCGGAGGGGGTTTTTGAGAAACAACCCAACCTTCTCCGTATATTTTAACATCGATATCCGTCTCCTTCAAAAGAGGAAGAAGATCACGTTTAGAGATACCCGTCAGGTCCGGCATTGTATCTTTAATTTGAATAGAGTCGGTTTTTTTTAGGCTGATTTTTCCCGGATGTTCAATTATTGTGTCATCCGCTGAAGGTATTCCATAGTAGGTTATCAGCTCTTCCGCCACCTCTTTAACGATTGGTGCCGCGATTCGGCCTCCATAATACTCACCGGCTTTGGGATAGACGATGACCGTATAGACAATAAACCGCGGATCATTGGTTGGAAAAATCGCCAGACAGGACGGGACGAATGCTTCTTCAGAATATTTGCCGGTTTTTCGGTCCAACATTTGCGCGGTACCGGTTTTTGCCGCCATCCTTATTCCTTCGATCCGTGTTCTTCGGGCCGTGCCTTCTTCATCGGTTGCGGCTTCCATCATACGGAGCATTGCGCGGGCCGTTTCTCGAGAAATGGGGTTGCCGACCGGTGCCGGTGTGCTTTCATGGATAATTTTACCGGAAGGTGTAACGTTTTTCTTGACAATGTGCGGTTTTAACATCGTCCCTTCATTGGCAATTGCCGAAGCCGCAGCGACCATCTGGACGGCTGTTACCGAAATTTCTTGCCCTATAGCGATTGTAGGCTTGGAACGGTAGGACCAATCTTCGGGGGAGCGTATCAATCCGTACGATTCGCCGGGGAGAGGAAGGCCGGAAGGAGTACCGAAGCCGAACTCTTTGATCATCCTGTAAAAGGCGTCATTACCGACTGTCTCGGACGCTGAAGCTGCTCCGGCATTACAGGAATAGATGATGATATCTTCAGGTGTAACGCTGCCGTGAACGCCTAAACATTGAAGCCGCTCCTCCTCTTCACCGGGCGAATCGAGTTTGTAATAGCCGTTACAAAAAAAAGTATCGCTTGTACCGATCCCGTCCAATTCCATGAAGGAGGAAAGACTAAAGATTTTAAAGACCGAGCCGGGTTCAAAAGCGTAATTGATGGGGCGGTTCTGTCTGGAATCGGTGGAGTAGAGGTTATAAACGTTTGGATCGAAAGTCGGGTGTGAAGCATATCCCAAAATATCCCCGGTCTTGGCGTCCATGACCAGAAGCAGCACGGTATCCGCCTGATGTTCTTCATACGCTTTACGGGCTATGCTTTCGGTCATGTATTGAATATTCAGGTCGATTGTTAGAAATATCTGATTACCGTATACTTCTTCATTTTCACCGGTTTGGGGTTCGGGAGAGAGTTGATCCTCATAGGTATATTCAATTCCATTCAGACCGGTGTTATCGGTACCTACGTATCCGATTATGTGAGCTGCCAATTCCTTTTCCGGATAATTCCTGCCGTATTCAGGTTCCAAAGATATTCCCCGCAGTTTGCCTTTCTCGATCATGTCCCGTATCGTCTTTGATTCGGTCGGTGAGATTTTTCGTTTTATATACATGAACCCTCGGTGATTATTAAATTCTTCCAAAATTGCCGCTTTCGGTTTATCGATAACACTCGCGAGCAATTCAGCCGACTCTTCAGGTTCGGTAACGGAAGGAAGCCATGCCGTAACGGAGTATAACCTGGTCTGTATTGCTAGAATCCGCCCGTTTCGATCCAATATAGGCCCCCTCTCTACAATCGGTTTGGATATCACCTGACGTCCGGCGGGCTTTTTATGAAAAATCATAAGAGAACCGTAATGGATAATGATCACAAGAATGAGGAGAATTGTTACTATTATAAAAATTCGAAAACGGGCGCGAACGGCATTGTTATTCATTGTCATGCCTTGGAACCGTGAACAGTATCACTTTACCTCTTACCTGATCAACACTTATGAGACCAAAATTCCTCGAATCTATCGAGTAAAGATAATTATCGCCTAACACGAGCAACGCTTTGTCCGAAGGCTGTTCATTTGGAAATTCTTCACTCAATACGTTTAACATCGGTTTATTTTTCAGCTCTTTTGAGTTTGAGTTTATATCCGAACCGGATGCAATACACCGTTTTACGAACCGCTTGCCGCTTAATGGATCGAAAAAAACGACAATGTCACCCGGAGAAGGTTTTTGCCAGAAAAAAAGGTATTTATCGATAAAAGGAATCTGCAGACCATAGGCGAGTCGATTGATATAGATAATGGTACCCGATGGAATTGTCGGCTCCATAGAAGAGCCTGTAACACTGAAAACATCCAAAAAAAACATCTTCAGCAGAATTGCCGTAAGCAGGGCGTAGAGAAAACTGGTTAAAAGCGGAAAAGAGTTTCGTTTTTTACTAAATGCCATTAAAGTGAGCCTATCATGAAAACAGAACGGTGTCGCCGGTCTATTTTCATAGTTTTGCCGCTTACAAGCGGCATGAAAAACTCTTCCAAAAAGCGGGCGCGAAGTTATTGTAATTAGATCAACTCTTCATGTCGATAACTACACTAGACGATTATGACGACGGCAGTTACTCACCAAAAAGTGAATAAACGACCTCATAAAAAAAGGTATCAGCCTAAAAAGGTAAACCGGAAAAACACGTTCGTTCCCGCCGCGCAGGAAAGGAAAGCGGTCAACAGAAGGGCTTGGAAATTTCGTCGACGGTTGAAGCTAAAGAACAGCTCTTTTCTATCACCCGTGTGCGGTTTTAGTATGAAATTGTACGACAGACTGCGTTCAATCAAAAGGCTGCCTTTTTACGCGGTTGGAGTTCTTTCTCTTTTAATAATCATACTTTTTTTAACTTCTTCGGTACCCGGCGAGGGGATGACCGCTCACGCTTCTCTGCAGTTGCCTGATGCGGAAATCGTGCAAACGCTTCTCTATTCGTACACCGTCTCGGAAGAGGAACGGCCCGAACAGGATTTACGACATCCGCAGCCCGGAATACTGTCCGCGGTAAAACCGGTCACCTATAAAGTAAAGTCAGGCGATACACTCTCTGAGATTGCTGCAAAAAATGATGTCGAATTAGGCACGCTTATCAGTTTCAACAATATAAAGGATGTCAGACGGATAAAAGTTGGAACGAACCTGAAAATTCCGGAAATAGATGGTGTTCTCTATCGGGTGAAAAGCGGCGATTCGCTGAGTGTCATCGCGCATCGACACGCTATTTCGTTGAACGATATTCTCGACGCGAACGGACTTGAATCTTCAATTATAAGGGTGGGGCAGGAGCTGTTCATCCCGGGTGCAGCGATAAGTGATTTTGAACTAAAAAAAGCAACCGGTATGCTGTTCCTGATGCCGACGACGGGGAAACTCACCTCCCCATACGGTATGCGTACCGATCCTTTTACCGGTGTTTGGCGGATGCATTACGGCATCGACATCGCAAATATAATAGGGACTTCGGTGAAAGCTTCAATGGGAGGTGTGGTCGGTGCGGTTGGGACAAATCCGAAAGGGTACGGTCGTTATATTATAATCAACCATCCGGGCGGGTTCCAATCTCTCTACGCCCATCTTTTCTCCTCGTATGTTGTCAAAGGTGACAGAGTCTATCAAGGTCAAACTATCGGTGAGATGGGAAATTCGGGAAGATCGACAGGGCCCCATCTTCACTTTTCGATTTATCAATATCAAAAGCCTGTAAATCCGGATAAATATCTGTTTTAATCGAGTCAAGACAGACGGACAAGACGAAAGGTAATTGCCTCTGCTGAATGTCCCATGTTTGAGGAGTTCATAACTATGAGAGGGTTATTGTTTTTTATTGTAGGGTTATTCGCCCTTTTTGCCTTACTGCGTGCATATACGGATGTGAGATCGGAAAAAAAGATTGAATCGAATCGTTCGGTAATACACGAAGCTTCGATGGATTCGGCCCTGCCGTCGGAGTCGACTGTAGGGCCTTAAACGCGTTGCGCATCAACCTTTCATATCATCGGCCGCAACAGTATTTATATTTTTTACCGCTTCCGCATGGACAAGGGTCGTTTCTTCCAACTTTTGGTACTGCCCGTTTTACCTGGACTTTATCCGGTTGTGGACCTGGCGAGGGGCCGGCCCCGTAAGAGTCACCGCCGCTCTTTTCGCTTCGGTGCGCGGCCGCTCCAAATTGTCCCAGTGCACTGTGATTCGCGCTGGCCCGTTGCAGTCTCGATGCACGCCCGTGGAGGGGTCGTTCCGGTTCCCGTATCTGGACCTTATGTACTTTCTTTGTTATTGCGATTCTAATGTCTTGAATCAGCTTGTCAAATATTTCAAATCCTTCAAGCTTATATTCGAGCAGCGGGTTTTTTTGTCCGTAGGCGCGAAGATAGACCGCTTCCCGCAACGATTCTAAGTTTTCCAGATGGTCCTGCCACCTGCTGTCGATGTTCCGAAGGTACTCAAAGCGAATAAATTTATTGAAGTTTTCAGGACCAACCTGCTCCTCTTTTTCGTGAAGATTTGTATCCAAATCGTACAGTATCTTTTCAGAAAGCTCATTACCGGGAATCGTCTCGATTATTTCTGATGGCAAAGGACACTCGTAAAAGAAGTTCTCTTTTAATGTTTCTTGAAGTCCCGCTATATCGGGCTTCTCCTCTTTCTTCTTCTCTTCAAACTCATCGACAATGTCTTGGACCATATCACGGGTCGCCGCTTCGACTCGTTTTATTAAATGTTTATCTTCGAGTATCGCGTCCCTGCGATCGTAGATGAATTTTCGCTGTTCATTCAAGACGTCGTCGTAATCCAAAAGGTGTTTTCTAATTTCATAATTTCGTTCTTCGACTCTGCTTTGGGACCGTTCGATAGCTTTATTGATCCATGGATGATAGAGAGGGGTACCGTCCTGCATACCAATTTTTCCCATCATACCGCGGAAATTTTCACCGCCGAACAGTCGCATTAAATCATCATCCAATGAAATAAAGAAACGCGACTTTCCGGGATCACCCTGCCGTCCGGAACGGCCCCGAAGTTGATTATCGATACGACGGGATTCATGTCTTTCCGTTCCCAGAATATAGAGTCCACCGGCTTCCTGAACGCGATGATAATCTTTAAGCCAGTTCTTTCGTTCTTCGTTCATCGCCCGATCGAACTCTTCTTGACCGGCTTCGGTGCCGACCCGTTTTCCGGCACGGAACTCCGGATTTCCACCCAGTTTGATGTCCGTGCCGCGGCCCGCCATATTTGTGGCGATGGTAACAGCGCCTTCGCTTCCCGCTTCCGCGATAATCATCGCTTCACGAGCGTGGTTTTTGGCATTTAAAATTTCATGCTGTATACCCCGTTTTTGAAGGAAAGAAGAAAGGAGTTCCGATTTTTCGATGGAGATTGTTCCGACGAGAACCGGTTGTCCCTTTTTATGAACATGTTCAATTTCTTCGCAGATGGCCTTGAATTTGAAATCTTCATTTAAAAAAATAACGTCGTCTTCATCGCTGCGGATGACCGGTCGATTAGTCGGAATGACGACAACACTTAAATTATATATTTTACCGAATTCCTTCGCTTCAGTGTCGGCCGTACCGGTCATACCGGAAATTTTATCATACATCCGGAAGAAGTTTTGAAAAGTTATCGTTGCGAGTGTTTTGTTCCGTTTTGCGACCTTTATATGCTCTTTTGCTTCGATTGCCTGGTGAAGTCCCTCCGAGTATCTTCTTCCGTAGAGAATTCGTCCGGTAAACTCGTCGACGATCTGTACCTGTCCTTCCTGAACGACATAGTCGACATCCTTGTGGAATAATTCATGGGCTTTTAGGGCTTGGGTGAAATAGTGAATAAATTCGAAACTCTCCTCGTCGAATAGCGAGCCCCGTATGAGATTACGTTTTTGCAGGAGCTGCTCTATTTTATTCATCCCCTCATCGGTAAAGGTAATCCGTTTATTCTTCTCTTCCTTCTTATAATCACCTCTGGTTTCTTCAGGATAGTCGCCGGTTTCCGGGTCCTTCTCGCACTCGGTAAGAGATTGCACGAGTCTGTCCACCTCTTTAAATTTCTCAGTGTCATCTTCAGCCGGACCGGAGATGATAAGCGGTGTACGGGCCTCATCGACGGCAAGCATGATGCCCATGTCGATCAGGCG
>CAZJBZ010000166.1:0-9200 GCA_964543975.1 uncultured Spirochaetales bacterium | reverse complement strand
TCCTTGAAGACCTTCATTTCGTCTTTGAAGTCGCCCATCTCGTCCTTGAAGACCTTCATTTCGTCTTTGAACGCTTTCATCTCATTTGAAAGTTCTTCGAGTGAACGCTCCGTGCGAAGCTGGGCGTATGCCAGTTCTTTCATAACGGATTCCAGCTCAGAGACACGAGTATTAATCGTTGACACTGTTCTCACCTCTCATAGTATGATAATAATGTTGTTTATTTATTATTGTCAATGTGCACTTTCCATTGCATCACGAAAAAATCCGACCGAAAACAACCCTTGGCGGTCAAACACAATATCCATATAATAAACCACCAAAGGAAATCAACAACTCTATGGAAAAATACGATTGTATCATTGTGGGGACAGGCCCCGCCGGGTTGGGTGCCGCTTTTACCTTGACCGACACCGGTCCTTCCCGCTCCATCCTGATGCTGGACAAGAACAAGGTGAGTTCCGGCGGCCTACGGAACGACTGCAAGATGAACTTCACCTACCCCATCGGATTTCCTCAGGACATCTGGGACCGGGAACAGGCGGAATATTTCCTTGAAGGGGTGCGGAAATACCTCTCACCCTCCATCATGCGGAAGATGAATTACGATACCTACGTCAAACGGGCACAAAAATTGGGGGTCGACCTGATCGAGATCGACCAGGCACACCTGGGCACCGACGGCGGTATACTCCTTATAAAAAGGCTGATCGACGATCTAACGGAGCGGGGGGTCCATTTCGGTTTTAACGAAGAGATGGAAGAGATCGGTCCACGGACCAAAACCGTTACCACCGATAAACGGACGCTCGCATATGAAAACCTCATCATTGCACCGGGGCGGAAAGGTTTTAAATTTCTCCAGGACATCATGGACCGATTGGATATTTCCTACGTGGACCACATCGTGGATATCGGTATTCGGGTGGAGACGAGGGAACAGTATTACCCCATCATCCACGACTACTACGATCCCAAGTTTCTCTTTCCCGATAAGGTGAGGACCTTCTGCACCAACAGCGGCAGGGCCTACGTGGTCAAGGAAAAATACATTTCGCGTCACGGTCAGGATTACTTTTCGGTCAACGGACACGCCTACGCGGAAAAAGGGAAGGCACAGGGGCTGGTCAACTTTGCCATGCTCAAGACCATCCGGTTGACCGAGCCGCTCGCGTCGGGACAGGAGTTCGCCGAGGGTTTAGGTCTTCAGGCGATGCTGATGGGAGGGGGCAATCCTGTCATGCAGCGGATCGGCGACTTCAGATTGGGAAAGAGGTCGAAACGGGAGACATTCAATAACGACCTATACGATTTCAAACCGACGCTGCCCGGCTGTACGCCCGGTGATATCAGCCTCTCCATGCCGGCGAAAATATTACGGGCAATCTGGAAATCGATGAAACTGCTGGATACCATTATCCCGGGGGTGATGCATCCGAGTACCATCATGTACTACCCCGAGATAAAACTATACGCCAATAAGCCGCAGTTTATCGACGACAACTTTCAGGCCAAAGAGAACATCTACATGATCGGCGACGGGGCCGGGACCAGCCGGGGAATCACCGTAGCCTGGGCCAGCGGAATCCGCGCGGCGGAAGGCATTGGAGGGCAGTAACGCAATCGAGCGTCGTTAAAAACCATTCTCAAAATCGATTCCGTTCAACAGCAGTATCTCCGGACGGTATTCGAAATGGATCGTATCGAAGTAGAACCACTTACCGCCCCAGATAAATCCGTGGTTCTCAAACGCTTTGACAAACGAGAGAGGGGGCATGAACCGCTTCTCATAGGGAAGCGAGTACCACTCTTTAAAGTTTGGTTTTGCCCATCGCCAATAGACCTGCTTGCCACCGTAGCTTCTAGGGAGTATATCGATTGCCGTACCGTAAGAGTGAAAACTCAACGATGATGTTCCCGCAATCGGACGCCAATTGTATCCTTCGAGGTCGGCCACCGATCGGACAAACTCACGAAGCTCGGTGTCTGTATTCATCTTCCGATATATCTCCTCCTCAACCGCGGCCAAATCTTCTAAAAGTTCTCTGTGTATCTCGGTCCTTATCCCTAAAAAGTAGGTGGTTTTCATTCTGTCCCAGCTGGTGTGCTGATCGTGGAGGCGCCAGAGGGCGTTGTAAAAACCGGGATGACGAGAGGTGGGGTCCTTCTCCCGGTCCCGAAGGCGCTGTTCCAATAGTCGCTTCTCTTCGTCCGATAATTCGGGGACCGGGGGAAGATTGTCCGAATATGAATAGAAAGGATACGGATCGTAGTCGACCCATCGGTCCCTCAGTGTTTCCGGAAGGAGCCTCCCGTGCGCCCAATAAAACCGGTCCCCCCGCACTTCAACCGCCCAATCACCGTGACTGTACGTGATGGAATTAATTCTATCCGGATACGCCTTGGTCATCGCCCAAAGGATTTGCTCCGCTGTGAAACCGGGAGTAGAAAAGGGACGAATTCCCCCTTCGGACAGCGGTTTTTCAGGGGTCTCAATGCCTTTAACAGCCTCAACCGATTGCGCCGTCTCTCTCACCGGTTCTTTCCGTTCCACAGGTTTCAGGAAGTTGAGGCCGTTCTGCGTATTGTATGGTTCGGTCGTATTCTGTGAAACACTCGATTCTGAATAAAGAGGGTGAAGGACAAACAGCAACGCAGCAATACAACACAAAAGGATGAAAAATCTCATACACCTGTGCCTCATGGAATAGTGATATTCCATTTTTCCAAATTTTTCAATCGATGGGACCGATTTCAATACATTGCTATTGAGATGCTACCTATACTATAGATATTCTGGTAAGATATCCCTCATGAAAATAACACTCTACATAACCCTTATTGTTGGAATTCTTTTGATTTGCGGCTCCTGTAAAACCTTTCCTCCGGTAGAGACCGATCCCGAGCTGAAACCGTTTTCGCTCTCTTCATGGAACGGGAAACGGATGGTCCAAACACGGTACGGACAAGTATACGGCTATCCGGACGGAGAAGGGGTCTATGCCTGGTATTCCATCCCCTACGCGAAACCGCCTGTTGGTGAACTCAGATGGCGTGCCCCCCGGGACCCCGAACCATGGACCGGAGTGCGGGCGAAGAGAACGATGCCCGACCAATGTATCCAATATGATGCTCCGGCCGGCAACTGCATTACCGGTTCGGAAGATTGCCTCTATCTCAACATCTGGCGTCCTGTTACAGCCGACGATGCTCTTCCGGTATATGTCTGGATCCACGGCGGAGGGAACTCCACCGGCTCGGCCGATCAGCTGCCCGACTATCACGGGACGGAGTTCGTTAAAAAAATTGATGCCGTGTACGTATCAGTCCAGTACCGGTTAGGTGTTTTCGGCTGGTTCACTCACCCCGCCTTAAGGCACGATCAGTCCCGGTCGGCGGAGGATAAATCGGGAAATTACGGCACTCTCGATCTGATCAAAGCCCTGGAATGGGTCCAAAACAACATTGAAGCGTTTGGAGGCGACCCCGGAAATGTAACCATCGCCGGAGAATCGGCGGGAGCATTCAATGTGGTCAGTCTTCTCATGTCCCCTTTAACTGAAGGGCTCTTTCATAAAGCGGTGGCCCGAAGCGGAGGAATCGTCACCAGTACAATAGAAGAAGGTGATCAAACCTCGAATAATCTTCTTGCAGCGCTTCTCCGCAAGGACGGCTATAAAGGGGCGGAACGGAGTGAAAAAAGAAGCACAATGACGGACGAAGAAATCCGCGGTTATCTCTATGGAAAGCCGGGCCGTCAGATTCTCAAGTGTTTCCAGCCCGCGTTCTTCGGGATGCTCCCCGCTCCGACGATTTTCAAAGAAGGCACGGTCATCCCGGTAGAAGGGAAAGAGGTATTCAAATCCGGCGACTACCCGTCGAAAGTGCCGGTGATGATCGGATGCAATCAAGATGAGGTAAAGCTGTTTATGGCGTGGGACAGAAAGCTTGTAAAGGACAAACAAAAGTATACCGCGGCTACCGCATACGGTTCCAACATGTGGATAGCAGACGGATGCGACGGATTGGCGCGGCTCTTAGCATCAAACGAAAACCAGCCTCCGGTCTACGCCTATCATTTTCAATGGGGAAGTCTTGATGAAAACGGTGAAAGTCCGCTTCCCGGTAACACCGGCTATAAATTTGGAGCTTGCCACGCATTGGAAATCCCTTTTTTTGCAGGTACCGCTTCCAAAGGTTCACCTCTTTTTAATGTCTTCTTTTTCACCGGAAAAAACAAACCCGGACGAATCCTCTTGGAAGATGCCGTTCTCTCCTATCTCTCAGATTTCATCTCCCGATCCGCCCAAACCGGGAACGGGAGCAACGGAAATACTTCATCCGCACTATCGGGCTCGCGGCACGGAAGCGCGGTGCCGCTCTGGCAGGAGTGGGACAACACGGCGGGAGGATTCAAATCGATACGACTTGATGCAGGATATGAAAAGCCGAACATCACCACATCCACAGAAGAGATGACAAAAGACAGGGCCGTACAACTATTACGGGAGCAAACCACTCCGGAGCAGTTTGAAGAGATTAAAACGATGATGGATGAGAGTGTCCATTCGATTGAAAACTTATATGAGCTGAACCGCTGAATCCGCGGCCGTTTTTGTGACTGCCGCCACCAGCATCCCACCCGCGATATCGTGTGGCTGCTGTCGAAATTACCGTTTCGGTCTTGGAAAAGAGATGGAAACGGTTGTACCGGTATTGCCGTCACTATTGTTTCGTAATTCGAGATTTCCGCCAATCTGTTCCGTTAATGAGGCCACAAGCGATAATCCGAGTGAATCCGAGCTCGCTCTATCGAAATCAGCCGGAATACCTGTGCCGTCGTCAACAATAGAGAGCCGATATTGGGAATCGATACTATCTTCAACAGTGACAGCCAATCTCCCCTCCTTCACACCACGAAGGCCGTGTACCAGCGAGTTGGTAACAGCTTCATTGACAATTAAGCCGAGGGGAATGGCTGTTTGAATCGGCATATGAACGGACGGAACATCGATTGTTGTTCGTATCACATTCTCTCCGGTAGAATAAGTTTTAACAAGCTGCCCCACCAACTCTTCAAAATAGCGCTTTAGGTTCAATTCGCTTATATCTTCCTGTTCGTAGAGCTGTTCGTGGATTAAAGCCATCACATTGACGCGATTTTCACTGTCTCTGATGTAGTGGCTTATCTTCTCATCATGGACACACGAAGCCTGCAGGTTGAGCAGGCTGGCAACCACCTGAAGATTGTTTTTGACCCGGTGGTGTATCTCTTTCAACATCGTCTCTTTCTGATGGATGGATTCTTTCATCAGCTTTTCCGCCCGTTTGCGTTCGGTGATATCCTGCAGCACAACGGTAATCGCCCGATAATCGCGGAATTCGACCGGTAAGAAACGCAGAAAAAGCTGTTTGTCATTGAGCACAATCGGGGTCTCTTCTCCTACTTCCTGTCGTCCCGATTCCACCTCTCTTAAAGCCGCTTCGACATGGTAACGTGTATCCGAAGGGAACAGGTCGGGGAAAAAGGAGAACAAGAGATTATCTTCAGATTTTCCGATAATCGCTTCGGCGGAAGGATTAACGTAGAGTATTCGGAAATCCGTCGTCATCTCGATAATACCGTCACTCATTCCGGAAAGGAGGACATCGAGATGTTCTTTCGCGTAGAGCAACTCTTCGGTAATATTCCGTCTGTAAATCTGATCGATACCGATTACCCTGTCTTTATACCGTTCCGTATTACCTGCTTCAAAATCGACAAGCAGTTCAAGCAGCGGTTTTCTCATTTTTTTAAACGGCATCTTCGCCAAATAAGCATCGGCGAATTGTGAAAAGACCACCTTCCCCTCTTCCGCGGCAGTCGCTGAAACAATAACGACACGCGTTTCTTTAAGCTCCGGACGGGCTTTAAAAATTTTACACAAGCGGTCGCCTTCGATTTGGGGCATAATCAAATCGACAAAAATGACATCGGGAATATTTTTTTCCAAATAATCGAGTGCGTCCAGCCCCCCTTCCGCGGTCACCACGGTATACCCCTCCGCCGAGAGTATGGTATTCATGTACTCCAGAAACATCTGATTGTTATCGATAACGAGAATATCTTTCATAACGCCTCTTTAATTTCCATCTCAACATCTTCATAACTCGTAAATAACCGGTTATATGCGGATAAAAGCTGCTCTTTCGGTTCATCGGGTGCGCCGAACTCAATCTCCTTTGCGAGGGAAGATAATGTCTCAAAATCCAAATTCCGTGCAGCTCCTTTAATATGGTGCGCGTACTCCTTTATCTTGACACGGTCCATAGCTTCGATCGCGTCCCGCAAATTGGCGCAATCGGTCCGTCCCGATTTAATAAACAACGAACACAACTTCTTATATCCATCGACACTTATACCGATCTCTTCCGCGGCTTTTTGAATATCCATAACATCATTATATGCCGATATACAGAAAATTTCCATATGAGCAACAGGTATGATCAGATTTCTTGCGATTTAAAAGGGACCAGCCCGTCCAATCGATGCCTTTGCAGGACCTGTTCGATGGATTCCACTGTTTTCCAGTGCCTTTTTGACGCCTTTCTGTTGACACAGCAAGAATTTGAAATGTGAACTATATTTACTGTAAAAAGTTATAAGGACCGTTAATACAATCGTTCACATTTCAAATTCCCACAGCTTACTGTGTGAATTTCTGTTGACACAGCAAGAATTTGAAATGTGAACTATATTTACTGTAAAAAGTTATAAGGACCGTTAATACAATCGTTCACATTTCAAATTCCCACAGCTTACTGTGTGAATTTCTGTTGACACAGAACAACGACTTCTTGTATACTTCCTTTGTTACTGAATGAGATATCGCTTAGTTTCTAAAATTAGTCCAATCCCTGCAACCAACGAATTACTCACCGTATTAATTTTTAGTTTTCAAAGCGAGAGCCGTTTAAGAACAGAAAATAAAAACAGGAGACCATTTTGAATCAGAAAATTTACGTAGGCAACCTCAGTTATGACACAACGGAAGACGACTTAAAAACCATTTTTGCCGAGTACGGTACCGTCGAATCGGTCAATGTGATCAAAGACAAGTTCACCGGCAAATCAAAGGGTTTTGCGTTTGTTGAAATGGGTGACGAAGATTCCGCGCGACAGGCAATTGAAGGGATGAACCAGCAGGAAATTATGGGAAGACGAATTAAAGTCGATAAAGCCCAAGAACGAAAAAGAGAACGATTCTAACCCAATTTACTGTAAACTTCCCCGGATATCTAACGGTAGTCTTGAACCCGATGAAGGGTACGTTGTATAGTTGTATCCTCCATGCCGAAAAGAATACTGATCGTTGATAATGACCGGAAAACGGTAGATCGCACCATTTCCATCCTTACAAGGAACAGGTACGATCCAAAATTTGTCGAATCCGGGGAAGAGTGTCTTTCCCTCCTCACCGAAGGGTACAAACCCGACCTCATTCTCATGGAAATCCGGCTGTTCCCGAAGAAACTGGACGGGTCTGAAACGGCCATTCAGATACCCGGAGAAACCGATTAGCCGAGGCGATTACAACAGGCCCGGCCTGCTGACCATCACCAACCAGGAGAAAGAAATGAGGAAATTTGTTTGTTTGATAGTGCTTTCCGTGTTGTTCATATTCATAATGACAGGTTGTGTTTCCCTGCGTTCAGCTGCCCAGGGGCTTCCGCACAAGGACAGCGAGTACAAAATCGAAGAAGTGAAGACGCCCCTCGGTTTGACCAATTCATTTTGGGTGAACATAAGCTTTGAGGGAGAAAACTACCTTCGGGAGAAGGAAAAAAAGAGCGCGGAAGCGGAGTTGCGGCGGCCCGACTACTCCGATATTCCCGCGGCAGGCATTCTAACGATACAGATAAACGCGGTCAGTTACCGTTTGGCGCGGCCTGAGAACTGCGCGTATATCATCCGCACCGAGAAAGGTGAAGAGTTGGCGCGACGAAGCGGCAATGCGGAACTGACCGTCTTGGCCGCCATTTCGGATACCGAACGATGGTTTACCTACGACACCATTGTTTTCGACGCTCCGATAGATTTCCCTCTTCAGATTAGAATCGTCAACCGTGAACTACCCGCTGAATATTGGGAATACCAAATAAAGAGAAGAGCAGACGACCAGGAATCCGCGGATCAGGAAAAATCGTAATTGACGGAAAACTTCCTCTGTTCGACGAAAGAAGGATAGGAAGGGCCCTCTTCGCCGTTTTCAGGAATATTCGGAAAGACAAGGGCCCGACCCAAAGGGATGTCTTTCATTCTTTCTTCCATCTCATCTTTCAATTCATCCGTGAAGCAGTACTGCTTACGCAGCGCGGAGGCCCTCTCTTTTTCACCGGAAGCTTTAATGTCGGCTATCAGCGTAAGCATCTCCGTCACAACCGCCCCGACCCGTGAAGTGTTCAGCGTAAACTCCGCAGGCCCTCCGGACCGCCGTTCAATCGCTCCGTTTTCCAAAAAATAGTGGTACATCATGTTTCTCGCCTTTGTATGCGCCTGGTCCGGTACAAATTTGAGTCCGTATAACATGCTTACCAACATGCTGTAGTGGCCCGAAAGGGCCGTCGCCTCATCAATAACGCCCCATTCCGCCAACATATCGCTCGCCCACATTCCGAATAACTCGGCCCTCGCCTCTTCAAGCGTACTATACTCCTCCTGAAAGTAACGGTTCGGCTCTCCTTGGTGCTCGGGGTCCATCCTTCCCGTGGTATGTCCAATCTCATGCAGTGCGGCGTGGAATTGAGAACCGAAGAAGAGAGTGTCCTTATATCGGGTATAATCTTGAGCTTTGAGTACCTTCTCGGCAACTAATTCCGTGGAAATCGCGTAGACCGCTTCGGACGTATTATGGAAAACCATATTGACCGAGCCGATATTATTTCTAATCCATTCGTCGTTCGGAAGACTCTGCGCCAGTGTTGTCATGGGTCCGGTTACATAATCCCCCGTCCACGAGAGAACATCAACGAATTTCAGTTTCGGAAGAGAAGAGGGGTCAATTTCGGTCCTTTTCCAGCGCCACGGAGCGTGAGCTTCCAGATCCGGTACGAAAGAAATAATTTTGTCCAGCAGCTCTCTCATTTGCCGATTTTCAATGGTAACGGCGGCACACGCCGATCCTTTTACACTCTTCCATTGGTCCTGATACTGTTCAATC
>CAZJBZ010000165.1:6439-9354 GCA_964543975.1 uncultured Spirochaetales bacterium | reverse complement strand
CCTCCGTACGGTACTACCTTTTTACTAAATCTTCAACTATAGCTTCAACCCTCCGTCCACCACACTCGATGATGATGTCGGCGGCGCTTCTGTAGAGAAGGGACCGTCGTTCATACAAAACGAGAAAACTTTCAAAAGGCGCTTTTTTCGAAAGAAAAGGCGGAATTCCCCCTGAAACTATGCGATTGAAAAGAATTTCGGGGTCTTCTCTTAGATAGACCATTTCTCCATGACCGGAGAGGAGTGCCATGGCAGGTCCGTTTTCAATTGTGCCTCCTCCGAGGGCCAAGACGGTCACTTTGTTTTCAGTCATTCGTCCGCGCGCTTCCGACGCTGCCTTCACTTCAAACGTAAGAAAAACTTTTTTTCCGTCTCTTTGGTATATGTACCGACAAGACCGGGCGTGAGATGCAGGATTATCACGGTTATAGATCGAGACAATAAAATCGTCAAGATCGTAGAACCGTGCCGACAAGACGCGGGCGGTTTTTTTACCCACGGTAGTTTTTCCCGAATGTTTCATTCCCATGATAATCAGATTGTTCTTTCTCGTCTTGTTATGGTTCGGTTTCATGGTTTCAAAGGACCGGCGAGGAGTGAAGTGTTATGAAAACTGTCGGCCCCAATAAAGAAATAGAGACCGAGATCATCTATGTCCGGGGTCCGTTGAAATTGTCGGTCGAACCGAAAACTGATTCCGGTCCCAATCGGAATGGAGGAGAGGGCGGCACCGAGTTCCATGACGAACTCCGCCCCGACATAGACATTTTCATCAAGACTAAAAGAGGGGGCTGCTATTCCATAATGAGCGGTCATCTCGACATGGAATCCGCCGCCGATCCGCTGGATATTCAATCCGAACATGTTGTAGCCCAAAGGAAGCGGCTGATCCAAGAGAGCGATGGTAAACAGATAGTCGAGTGATGCCAGCACCTTTCCTTCTGTCGTCATAAGTTCGGCACCGTACATTCCGCGGGGCGAAACCGAACTGATCGGTCCGGTCTGCTGAAGGAGGGCGGGTGTAATAAAATCGCTTTTCAGACCGATTTTAAATGAGTGGTGACGAGAAAATCCGGGAAAAGTAAACGAGAATATGCCTGTGCCGTCAAAACCGGGCGAGGATATGACGCCGACCGGGATCGGGACCGAAGCGGTAACGCTTCCTTTCACCTGGAGCGGGGAAAAAAGGGCCTTCGGACTGCGTAATTGTGTAATTGAAAATTTAATGCCGCCGGCTATTGAAACCTTGTGGTCGGATGTTAATCGATAGTCTCCCCCCGCCCCAAAAAAAGGAAAAGGGTCTTCTCCGATCAGCCGAAATCGGTGATTGATCCCCGCGGACACCGAAAGAGCACTGGTTGTGGAGAAGCGGGCGGATTCGATTATGGGCAGTGTTACCCCCATCCCGTGGTTCGTCACCTGGTAATTGTTTCCCACAACAAGTTCGACATATCCCTGTCCCAAGCCGTAATAAACATCAACGATGCCCAACCGGATTGAAGTATAAATATCCGCGGCCGGCTGAAATACGTCGAACCTGGATGTTATTGTTGCTTCCCAGTTTGCGTAGCCTAAGTAGGAGTTGCCGATCGCGTAGAAACCTGCTCCGAAGACCGGTTCGATACCGGAAATAGGATTGGCATAGAAGGGAACGGGGAGCCAGAAAAGCGGTTTCGGGAAATCGACATAAGGAGCAATTGTACCGATTTTCGCTTCGGGGCCCGAGTCGATGCCCGGTTGTGTCGTGGCACCGGTTGTGTCGAAAAGTTCGGTTACATCGACTCTTTCCGTTGTATCGGCGACTTTGATGACAAAACCGTCCGATCCGTATGAAGCGTAATAGAGGCGGTTTTTATAATAGTCACCTTGAAACGCGCCTATCCGATCTCGTAAGATTCTGTAGATTCTTCTCTCTTCGATATCGACGGAGTAGAGTGCGAGGCTTCCTTCCCGGTCCGATGTGAAGAGGACCGTCCGATTGTCGATAAATCGGGGGAAAAAGTCTCCTTCCACATCCGGACCGGTTAACCTGTATAGAAAGGGTGAATCGATTGTTAGCGGTTTCTTATCAGAAGTTGAGTTACGGACCGCCTCATCGACGTTCAAAACCCAGATATCTTGAACGGCACCCTTTTTAAGTGCAAAACAGATTTTACTCCCATCCGGTGAAAAGGAAGGATTATAAACTGTGGTGTTAGGTTCCTCTACCAGCGGTACTGCGGAACCTGTTTTCCGATCAACGACAACCAGTCTACTAGAGGGACCGGAATGTTGAACGGCTAAAAGGAGGGAGCCAACCGGGGAAAGCACCGGTTGTGACAGATTCGCGTTCTTTGTTATCCTCTTTCTTTTGCCGGAGGTTCTGTCGAAGAAAAACAGATCGGAGCTGTGGTCCACACCGGCGGGAGTGTTATAGCGGGTAATTCCGGTAGCGAATACGATCTGTGAACCATCTTCCGAAACCGTGTATGAGGTGTAATCGGTAAGCGAGACTTTCGTTACCACGTTCTCTTCACCTGTATCCACATCGTACGTAACAACGGCAGGTCTCTCATCCAATGTGCTGCGATAGAGAGAGAGTCCGGCCTCGGTAAAAAGGGGAGAATGGTAGTCCCCCACCGTATCGGGGGTTATCTTTTTAGCGTTCGGCATCCTCATGTCGGCAGCGTATTTCTCTTCAAGTGTCCGCTTCATTGTGTAGAATATTTGCGCGACTGTTTTCCCTGTGGCCAATTTGATTGCTCGTCGGGGGCCGATGAAAGGAAAAGCCGCGAAACGGCGATGAATTTCTCGAAAAATATCGCTCCCATACTCTTCGAGGATATAACTCATTATCATATAACCGGCGACATAAATCCTTCCCGGGGGAGGATATGGGGAAGAGTAGGAGGCTTTTTGAAGTGAAAAAAGTTCAT
>CAZJBZ010000165.1:0-6429 GCA_964543975.1 uncultured Spirochaetales bacterium | reverse complement strand
CAAAGGCGCTTTGTAATAGAGTTCAAAAAACGGACTTCTCCCCCTTCCTCCGTCGGTAAACCTCTCCTCCTGCTCGACCGCGGTCCCTTCGATCATCCATCCGGGCAGAAAAATCATATCCGAGGGACGTACTTCCTCTCCAAAGATCAGGGAGAGAATGTAAAAAAACCCTTTTTTATAGGTCATATGGATATAATGGGTCAATTCATGGATGAAAAGTAATCGCAGCCAATTGCTGTGTTGGGACCCGAAAGTCGGGACCGACGGTGATTTGAGATAGAGATTTATATGGGCCGGAAGAGGAGAGAAGTATCCGTTGACCGCGTCCATTCGACCGGAAACGACGCAGCGTATCTTTTTGGGGTATGAATCGAAAAAAAGGGTCAACCGGTCATATGCCTCTTCAGCAAAAGAACAAAGTTCATATACCGATTCTCTGTCCTTTTCTTCAAAAATAAAAACGAAATGTTCCGTTTCGGTCCGTTTCCACCCCCGAAACGGCTCCTCTTCAGAGTAAGCGGCAACGCTGAGGACAATGAAGACGAAAAGGAGGGGAGCCCTTATGTGTATCATATCATGTAAGAAGGGTGCCTAACGGCTTCGGCCGGCTGATATGAAAGCCTTGGGCGTAATCCACACCGAAACCTTTAAGTTTTTGCACAATATCGTCGTTATGCACGAACTCAGCTATTGTTTTTATGCCCATGATATGCCCAAGATTGTTGATTGCTTCCACCATCGCTCTGTTGACCGGATTTGTATCCATATCCTTGACAAAAGAACCGTCAATCTTTAAGAAATCAACCGGCATGTCCTTTAAATATCCGAAAGAAGAGAACCCGCTGCCGAAATCATCGAGCGCGAAGGTGCAGCCTAGTTCCTTTAATTCGTGTATGAACCGATCGGCCGTCGCCATATTGGTGATGGTTGCCGTTTCCGTTATTTCAAAGCAGATGTTTTGGGGTAGAATCCCGCTCTCTTCGATGGTCCCGTGGATGTAGTCTAAGAAGTTTTCATCCGCGATACTCTCCGCGGACAGATTGATCGCGAAAAGCCTGGTCATGTCGTTTTCGGATTCCAGATCGATGATCTTTCGGTACATCTTCATCGCCGTTTTGATGACCCATCTGTCTATTGAAGGCATGAGATTATAACGTTCCGCCGCGGGAAGAAAATCGGCGGGTGGAATTGTCTTGTTCTCTTCGTTAATCATCCTGATAAGCAGTTCGTGTTTTGTCTCCTTCATTTCGGATTGATCGTCGTTAAGGGAGACGATCGGCTGATAATAGAGTTCGAAACGGTCTTCCTCCATCGCCTTCGTCAGTTTGGAGACCCACTGCATCTCACCCCGTCGCTTAAGAAAAATGGTATCGGAGGTCTCATAGACTTTGATTCTTTTTCCACCCTCTTCTTTCGCTAGAAAGGTAGCATCATCCGCCGCGGCTAAAACAGTATGAATATCCTTGCTTTCTTGCGTGATAATTACCAGTCCGATACTCGAGTTAATATTGAATGAATTACTTCCCCATGTCAGTCTTCGCTCACTCAATCTCAAATGCAGCCTGCTCGCGATATTGAGTGCGGTTTCTTGAGTAGTGTCGGTGAGAAGTATACCGAACTCGTCACCGCCGACCCGCGCGCAGACATCACTGCTTCGGAATACCGCCTTGATGATAGAGGTAGCTTCCAACAACAGTTCATCTCCGGCCGCGTGTCCGCATGTATCATTAATCAGTTTAAATTGGTCCAAGTCGAGATAGATAAGGCCGTGTTGCCTGTTTTCTTTGTGCGCGGATTCGATAAGATTGGTAAGGCTTTGGGAAAAAGCGGTACGATTAATCAATCCGGTCAAAGCGTCGTGGCTTGCTTGGTACGAAAGCTTGTCGGTCATTTCTCTCATTTCCGTAAGGTCGCGTACCGCGATTACTTGGCCTTCGGTTGTGTTCTCTTTGTCCCTTATTCTTGCAATGGTCCCCTCAATTGGAATAACCGCGCCGTTTTTATTTTTAATAACTGAGTTCTTGAAGAAGAGGGGTGCGGTATGAGTAGAATTATGAACATCCGATAAGGCGAGTTCTTCTTCATCGTTTTCATTGTAAACGGTAAAAACATTACGTAAATTGTGGTTGCGCGCCTCTTTTTCCGACCAGCCTGTAATCGTCTCCGCAACCGGATTCATGAACTGGATGGCACCGCTGCCGTCCGTCGCGATAATGCCTTCTTCGATGCTGTGCAGGATCGCCGAAAGTCTACGTTCCTGTTTTTTAAGCTGTTTGTCGATCCGATGTTTGTACAGAGAAATATCAATTGTTGTATAGAGTTCTTTTTCCTTAAACGGTTTTAAAATGTAACCGAACGGTTCAGCCTCTTTCGCCCTCTCGAGGGTCTTTTCATCGGCGTAAGCCGTAAGAAATATGACAGGAATCTGGAAACGCCGATTGATAATCTTTGCCGCGTCAATACCGTCGGTTTCGCCGGCGAGCATAATATCCATTAGCACGATGTCGGGCTGCTGCTTTTCTGCTAGTGAAATCGCCTCTTCTCCGGTTGCTGCCAAACCGGTCACCTCATAGCCGAACTTTTCCAGTCTTCTCTGCAAGTCGAGGGAAATTATCTTTTCATCTTCAACGATTAAAATTCTTTCGTTTGCCATGGAGCTCTTCTTATGGATCAATGTTGTTACTATCTCCCGCTTAGTCTAATTTCTTTTTCAATATTAATCAAACCACAAACGGATGTCGGGAAACAATAATTCTTGTTCTCTTTATCATCATCTTTTTTTCTGTTACAATAAAAAGGCATGGCACAAAACGGGGTACCAACCTTTACGAATGCACTGAACGATGAAGCATTGTTTCGAAGACGCTCACAGCGTGAAGAGGACTTGCGGGGTCACTTTTTTCGTGACACGACGGCCATTATCCATTCCTATCCGTTTCGAAGATTAAAACACAAGACCCAGGTGTTCTTTGCACCAAAAAACGATCATATCTGCACGAGAATCGAACATGTAATGCATGTTGCAACCATTTCCGCGACTCTCTGTAAAGCGCTTGGTCTGGACGGGGATTTGGCATGGGCCATCAGTTTAGGGCATGATTTGGGACATACCCCCTTCGGTCATCTTGGAGAACGGGTGATCGATACTTTGTTGCATGATTCACGAGGCTTTATTCATGAATTATATTCTCTTCGGGTTGTCGACCATCTTATTAATTACGGTAAAGGTCTTAACCTTACCTACGCGGTTAGAGACGGAATCGCGACCCACTGCGGAGAATTATTTGAACGGCAGATTATACCCGATTTTACCGTCAAAAGCCTGGACCGGCTGGATAACCGGGAAAACTACCCCGCAACGTGGGAAGGGGCAGTCGTAAGGGTAGCGGACAAAATGGCCTATTTGGGGAGGGATATGGAAGACGCGATGCAGCTGAAAATCATTGATAAGGCTGATATTCCCTCAGAAGTGAGCAAAAATCTTGGAGTGACCAACAGTGCGATTATCGATTCTCTTGTGAACGATGTTTATACCTATTCCAAGAATAAGGGTGTCATTGGTTTTTCAGAGCGGGTTTATGAAACTGTGCTGAAATTCAAAGACTTTAATTATGGGAACATCTATAACAGTCCCTTTCTTTCGAAATATCATAACCATTTTAAACGAATTTTGACCATTCTCTTTGATTATTTAGGAGAACTCTTTGACCGTTATGGTTATGATTCTACTGAATATGTGAATGAACAGAATGTTTTGGCGGTCCGATTTGGTGATTATGTACAAAAAATGAGTCACTTCTATACAGAGAGAGGGGAGACCTCGGAAAGCATAATACTCGATTATGTTGCGGGCATGACCGATGACTATGCAATCGATTCTGTTTCCGAGATCATCATACCCAAAAGGATGACTTTTCAATTTGATGAGTTTCTTCTCAGTTAGGTGGAAGCCGCCCGAAAACACTGGAGGCACTTGCAGAAAGGATTGACATTTTTGCAAGAAGCTCACTGTACAAAACTTTCAACGAGTGGTATATTCTTAAAAAGTTTTAAACGATTTAGAAGTAATAATAGAGGGTACAGATGCCGTTCTGTGTCTTAGAAAAAGATAAAAAAACATTCGAATATTTTAAAAAATATGTTGAGTTTCTAGAGACAAAAAACAATACTTGTTTAATTCTTGATAATAAAATTCAGGCTTTTGAAATTCAAGAACATCTGAAACGGAATGGTTTGGACAATTCTCATATTGAT
The DNA here is from genome assembly GCA_964543975.1 of uncultured Spirochaetales bacterium. Classification (GTDB taxonomy): domain Bacteria; phylum Spirochaetota; class Spirochaetia; order SPDA01; family CAZJBZ01; genus CAZJBZ01. The sequence goes on along the minus strand of CAZJBZ010000165.1, from coordinate 2,175 downwards.
GAGAAGAAGAAAAATGAAATCTCAAACTGGATACGATTCCATGCCAAACCTTTTCGCGACTATTTGAATACCATAAAACTGGCGTACGTTGTATGGAAATGCATGGGTAACGATTGGCAGACAATAAGCTGGCAAGATTTTGAAAAAATCGAAGAGAACCTTAATAAATTAAAGGGCAACTGTTTAGATACAATTTTTTAGCTCTCTTCACCCGTTTCGCGACACTGTCGGCCGGTTACAGGCCGTCACCAAAAAACATATTGTTCACGTAATCTTCTTGAAACTCAGGTGAGGAAGAGAGTTCTACGTACTTCGTGTGCCGCACGATTTCATCGCATTCGTAAAGTTTCCTTTTTGATATGAGAGAGATGATTGCTCCCGATCCGGCCGCGTTTCCGATTACCGTGATATTGTCTTCCAACTGTCTTGGAATGAGTCCGATATTGGTAGCATGCATTCTATCGATGTAACTACCGAACCCTCCCGCTAAATAGACATTCTTTATATCGTTGATCGATTTATCGGCATATTTGATCAGTGTTACTATACCCGCGGCGATTGCCGCCTTTGCGTTTTGAATTTCTCGGACATCACGTTGGGTCATGACAATCGGATTTCCACCGGGGCCGTTCTCAGAAATGATAAATGCAGGTTGATCATCAACAGTAGTCAAACGGTCGGCTAATAGTCTGCCGGTTTCCGTAGAGATCTCTTCCCGTTCCACAATCCGTCCCGAGGTATCGATGAGTCCGAAGTAAAGAAGTGTTGACACGGTGTCGACAATACCGGAACCGCAGATACCTATCGGCGGTTTCTCGCCGATGGTGGTAAAGGAAAGCTTTTTTTTGCCCATTTCAACGGTATTGATGGCGCCTGCGACACCGCCGACGCCGTGGCGGATTGTGGCGCCTTCGAAAGCGGGTCCTGCCGCCGTCGAACAGGCGATGAGCATGTCTTTATTTCCGAGTACGATTTCTCCGTTGGTACCAATGTCGATTAGGAGATTAAGCTCTTCAGTGTGGTGCATCTCACTCGCCAACACAGCGGAAACGATATCGGCACCGACATAGCCTGAAATTGACGGTAGAAAATAGGCCGTTCCTCCTTCAGCGATGCGAAGCCCCGCCTGTTCCGCCGGAAGAATAATTCTTTTAGTCGCGACAGGGGTAAATGGTACTGTTGCAATATATTCAGGCGGCATGCCGGCCGCGAGATGGATCATTGTTGTGTTTCCCGCAATCGTTATGCTGTAGAGCCGGGTCCGAGAAATAGCGTTGTCCGACAGCAGCGCATCGATAAGACCGTTTATTTGATCGATGATGAGTCGTTGCAATGTCCGCAGTCCGTTTTTTTCCTGGATTGTATGATTAATTCTAGAGATTACATCCTGTCCGTACTGCTTTTGACTATTTTGGTCGGAAGCGGCGTCTATCTTTTTACCCGTGTGTAGATTTACTACATAGGCAACGACTGTCGTGGTGCCTATATCTACTGCGATTCCATAGTTCTCGGTGGTTGTATCTCCCGGTTCAACGGTAATAATCTCTTTTTCGTTATGAACCACGGTTACCTTGTAGTCATTTTCTCGGAGTACTTTCGGCAGTGCGGCCAATCCTTTCATGGAATAGACAAAATCTTCCCGTTTAAGCGATTCGGTCAGGCGGTTGAAATCATCTGTTTGGTCCTCTAAGGTAGGTTTCTCCATGGTTACAGCCGTTTTTTCCACACACGGTTCCGGGGCCCCTCGGTATTCAATGCCAAGTTCCAATATCTGCATAGGTGAGGATTCGGAAGGAAAGACGATATGGGTATCGTTCTCCACCTTTGTGAGACAGGCGAGCCTTATCCCGTCATCAATTTCTTTCTCAGTTAGTTTTTTTCGTTCCAATTCGGTAGGCCCGGATACACCGTTACCGATGATTTTCACCTTACATTTACCGCAAATCCCTTTTCCCCCGCAGGGGGTCTCTATCCGATTACGTTGTTCCGGTTCAAGAGCATCCAGGATGGTGATGCCTTTCTTGCATGGTAATTCTTTTTTTGTTGAATCGTATTCAACGGTTAGTGTACAGTTGTCCATTTTAAACAGTCCCTTCACGTTTTTAAATCAACATTATATGGTACCGTCTGTTGATTTCAAGTACCATCTTTAACGATAATAATAATAATTTTCAA
>CAZJBZ010000164.1:701-9476 GCA_964543975.1 uncultured Spirochaetales bacterium | reverse complement strand
GATTGCAGCGATGGAATCCTCCCAAACGGGAAAACATATTGATTGTGCGGCACGATTGGCGGAAGCCCGCGTTTTGTAAGAGGGCCTTAACGATCGGGATTGTCTGCAACACTATAAAAAAAGGATGATATGATGAGACCCGACATTACGATTCAAGGGAGCGTTTCCAAGGGGTGGCTCCATAAAGAGGGAGCGTACACTTTCGAAGAAACGTACTATATGGATCCGCTCTATCGCTGGAAACAGGACAGAGACATCGATGCATTTCTAAAATCTCGATTTCCCGATTACGCACTCTACAATATGGAGGCGAATCTTGTTCAGGCATCCCATTTCGACTCCTCACACGTCTTGATCGGCGGGATCCAGCCCAATTTGATTGTAGCCGCGCTTCTCGGTTCGCAGTTCGTGTTTTACCCTGACAAAGATTCCGACATCACAAACCGACCCATAAATGATGTAGCCGATATCGGCGATATTTCATCCCTGCCGGACCCTGCCGATACCGTCGAGTTTCCGCTCATCAAAGAGTTTGATCGGCAGATAGCGTTCATCAAAAAGGAACATCCCGATCTCATCCCCATTCCTCCATTCTTTTGGGACACCTCCGGCCGGGCCACCATTCACGGTTTTATTACCACCGCGCAGAAATTGGCGGGAGAGACGGTTTTCATCGCCATGATGGACAATGCTGAATTGATGCAGCAGTTTCACCACTGGATAGGAGAAACCTATATCGCGCTCATCAACCATTTTTCTCGAATTGCCGACCTGCCGATCACCTCGGTCCACATCGGGGAGTGCTCGGGGGCCATGCTCTCTCCTTCCCAATTTGAAGAGTTTATTCTCCCCCACGCGGAACGATTGAGTAAAGCGTTAGGTCCGCTGCGTCTGCATTCGTGCGGTAATTCCGACCATTTGCTCGAAAGCATGAAAAAAATAGACGGTTTGAAAATCGTTGATACCGGTTCGGGAACGTCGGTTGCACTCATGCGTTCACTCTTCGGTGAGGAGATGGAGATCAACATAGAACCGCCGCTGCAGCTTTTGATGGAAGGTTCGCCTCAATCTAAAATTGTGGAATGGCTCGACAGAGCGGTAGACGAAAACGGCGACGGTCCGCTCAAGATAGCGATCCACTTCGATCGTGGCTATTCACTGGATAACTGTCTGGCCATTTTTGATGAATTGTATAAATTAAATCTCGTGGAACCGGGACGGAAGTTTTAGAATAAACATCGCCTAAATGGTGACCCGGTCGGATGCCGCAATTTCCCAGATTCTTGACTTACACGCCTTGTCGAGCGGTTCAGGGTGATGCTCCCGGAGGATCCGATTGACCTTATTATGCAGTCGTTGTCCCAGAGTGGTTGAGCCTTTTTGCGACCATTGTCCCCGTATATCGCGGCTGATCAGGTCGGGGTACCAGAAATCTCGGAACCGTTCCGCTGTCTCCGGACTTTCGAGGTAATTGCCTCCGGGGCCGATTCTGTCGATTTCATCGAGCATAAGGGTATCTTCCCCAATGGTTATACCGGCGGTCATGTGGTCCATCATCGATATCAGTTCGTCCGTCAGTGTCAGCATTTCAAAGGACGTTGTCCGACCGCTCTCTAAATAGCCGGCGTCGTGCGCAAGATTGACGCCGCTTAGTTTTGCCGTCATAACGGTCAACATGCCTTCCAGCGCTGCCTGCTCGTCCAGCACCTTCGAGTCCGTACATCCCGCGAAGCCCCAGGTCGGCAGTCCATACCAACGGCCTAATTGAGCGGTTATTGCATTCGAACGCTGTGCCTCCGGTCCGGCGTAGGATGTCTGCATCGCTCCCATATCCAGGTGATGGACCGTGGCTCCGAATACAAAAGGCGCTCCCGGGCTCTTGAGTTGGTGCAGCACGAGACTGCTCAAGGTTTCCGCGAGTCCTTGAGCAAACCCGCCGGCGGGAGTAATAGGTCCGGTAGCGCCCATCAACAGAGCCGGGGCGTGGACGATCGGCAATCTTTTCTCCGCCATGAGCAGCAGCTTCTCTATCGCCGTCGCCGACTGCTGGAGCGGTGAGCTGGGTTCGGAATAGAGAAGAATACGCGGCCGTTCCATCAATGCTTCTTGCCCGCCGGCCACCGTCGCCGCCATTTCTATGGCCCTTTCACAGGTAAACTTGTCGTCGGTAACAAAAACGATCGGTTTTGTCGTGTGTTCGAGCATGAGGGCCATCTGTATATCATAGCTTTTTGCCATGTCCGCGTCCGCGGGTATTCCCATGGACATTACAAAATCGATATTGGGGAGGAAATCGCACAGATGGTATCCCCGGACCAGATCTTCACGGGTAAACGGACGCACATCTCCGCTCTCGAAGTCAAGAAAATTGAGGCAATCCGATCCGGGTCCGATATTGACGCGTGTTCCTTCGAGGAAGACGGTCGGTTCGCCGTTTCTGTCACACAACACAATACGGCCGGGGGCGGAAGCAATGGCACCCTCCACCATGGACGCCGGAAACCGGACCCGATCATCATCCGAGGTAAACGCACCCGCTGATTTGAGCAGTTCTCGGGCTTCTTGATGATGGATCCTGATGCCGGTGCGCCTCAAGACTTCCAACGCCGCCAAGTGCAGCGTTTGCATTTGACTCTCAGTCAATCCGTGAAAGTTAGGAAACGGCAGCAGAGGCAGTCCATTGATGTGTGTCTTCATGATTTTTCCTTATTCAATATATTTGTCCGTGTGCCCCTCTATGGTCCGGACCCGGGAAAACCCTATGATAGATGCTTATGAAAAAAGCATCAAGGGATAGAGAGGCCCGGGTCACCGTGTTTCCATAGAGACGCCGGCCTGCATGCGGAAACCTGCCCTTGATGCTTTTATCATTACAACTTATCATTCACTACAGCAAAGGCCGCCCCCCAGTGGGGCACTAACCTCAAACTGCCTGCTTTGCAGGCGGTTGTTGATTATTCGTTTTAGAGCTGATAACCGATGAATGATGTGCAACACAGAGAATCCACTGAATTTTCAAGCGGCACCCTGCGTGATACCTTCCTTGTCGGTAACGCGCATGTTCCTCAGAAAGCAAAATTCCAGGTGATCGACGCGCACAACCATCTCTGGGGAGATTGGAGGACCGTAGACCGGCTCATAGACTCAATGGACCGTGTCGGTGTGTCAGCCTACTGTGACTTGACTGCCAATATCTCTTTGACATGGGGTGAGGGCAACTATGAGCTTGGACCGGGCGACTTGGACCAATTCATTGAGCGTGTTGTTGGACCCTATCCGGGACGGTTCTTTTTTTTTACCGCGGCCACCTTTTCGCAGCCGGTTTCCTGTCCGCTTTTTTCCGATGCCGACCGGTTCGTTGCTGAGACACTCGAGATGCTCCATTGTCATGTAGAGAAGGGCGCGCGAGGGCTTAAGGTCCTCAAGGAGCTCGGCCTCCATTACCGGGACGGAGAAGGGAACCTTATATTTATCGATGATGAACGACTCTCACCTATATGGGAGACTGCAGGGGAACTGGGTATTCCGGTTTTGACCCACCAGTCCGATCCCTGCGGTTTCTTTGAACCTATTTCGCCGGCGAATGAGCATTTTAGCACCTTGAAGAAATTTCCGGGCTGGAGCTTTGCCGATCCGAAATATCCCCGCAAGGACGAACTGATTAGACACCGTGACGCGCTGCTCCGGAACCATCCCGATACACTGTTCATACTCCCGCATGTGGGGAATTACGCGGAGGACCTCGGTTATGTGGGACGACTTCTCGATGAGAATCCCAATGCTTACATCGATATCTCCGCGCGCATGGATGAACTTGGCCGGCAGCCGTATACGGCCCGCAGCTTTATGATCGATTATCAGGACCGGATCCTCTTCGGTACGGACATGCCTGTCTCGGACAAGATGTACCGGAGCTATTTTCGTTTTCTCGAAACATGGGATGAAGGTATCGTTCCGCCGGATTATGACGGTACCTTCGATCGGTATCGCTGGCGTGTCTGCGGGCTGGGATTGCCGGATGAAGTTCTTGAGAAAATCTATTATAAAAACGCTTTGACTATTATTCCGGGACTGAAAGAAAAACAGTAGCTCATTATTATTGGAGGAAGTGATTATGATTACACCGAAGGCGGCATTTATTGTTTACGGCGTTCACAAGGACGGACTCGAGGACCCTATGGGCACACCTTTTATCGATGATGCAATCATCGAAAGTTCCAAAAAATCGCTTAAAGAAGCGGGCATAGAACTGGTTGAACATGAGGTAGTCGTGGCCACAAAGGCCGAAGCCAAGGAGTGTTTTGCTAAATTCAAAAAAATGGATGATATCGACGCCGTAATTCTCTTCTCCGGCACATGGGTCTGGTCCGCGCATATGATCGGAGCAGTCAGGGATTTTTCCCAGACGGGGAAAGGGATCGTCGTTTGGACCCATCCGGGTTCCCAGGGATGGCGGCCGGTCGGAGGTCTGGTCCTCCATGCCGCCTTGAATGAGGTTGGTATTCTTCACCGGTTTGTCTACGGAGACGCGGATTCGGCAGACGATGTTGAGCGGATTTGCTCCTACTGCCGTGCAGGCCACATGAAGAATACATTGAACATGAGTACGATCGGTACGTTCGGCGGCCGCGGCATGGGGCAGACCTGCGGTGTTGCGGACCCCTCCCAGTGGATGAAGGTTTTTGGTGTGGATATCGATTCCCGTGACACTACCGCGCTTCTTGAGACCGCTAAAAAAGTGACGGAGGCGGAGATCAAAGAGGCACGGGAAACAATACAACCTCTTTTCAGTGAACCGATCCCTGAAGGCGAAACAGCGGACAAATCGATCAGGCTCTATATTGCTATCAAGAAAATCGTAAAGGAAGAAGGGTGGGAGTTTTACACCATCCAGTCGTTTCCCGGACTGGGAGACGACTTCAGCGCCACCTGTTTCGCGCAGAGCATGATGCTCAACGATCGAGTGGGTACTTCCACGCTCAGTGACTTTAATACAGCGATGAGTGTCAAGCTGATTAATGATCTCAGCCCTGACCCGGTATACTACGGCGATCTCCAGCATATTGATAAATCGAACAATGAGATCAAGGTGATCGGGGACGGGGCCTGTCCTCCGTCTCTCGCCGGTGATATCGAACCGGCCGCGTTTGCCGAACATGGGATCCCTACCGAAGGAGAAGCAGGAGGTCTCGCTATCCAGCTGGTCTGTAAACCGGGTGAGGGCGTGCTGGCACGGTTGAATAGGGTTGACGGTGAATTCCAAATGGTAATTGCCCGATGTTCGATTACCGAGCCTACGAAAGCCGATTTGGAAAAGCGGAAAAATGAATGTGGTATCCCTTTTTGGCCGCACGCGTTTGTGACCGCGCATTGTGATATCGATCGGCTCTTGCAGGCATGGAACAACGAATACGCGGTACTTGGTTATGGTGAAAACCTCTATGAAGACCTAAAGGCTTTCTGTGAGCTAACGGGTATCGAAGCGATCGCGCTTTAGGGTAGAGGCGCACTCGCAATCGCGGCAGGAATATCGATTACCCGACACTTTTCAAGATCAATAATTGCGGGATATTTAGTACCGCGGTACTATAAAAAGAAAGTACCGAAGAGAGTACTACGGTAACTTGTTCGTCGGCGCGCCTCCCTGTATGATCGGTTCAAAACACTCGATAAGGAGGTGTGTTGTGAAATTACGATTTTTTTCTATTGTTATGGTTCTTTTGGTTGCTCTCAGTGTCGGGCTTTTTGCCGAAGGGCAGCAGGAAGAGGTATCGTACGATTTGTCGGCTTTTGAGAAGGCAAACATCGATTGGCGGCAGAATGAGGGCGAACGGCTCTTAGTCGCGATGAACAAGCACTGGTTTACCGACGCCGTTGAAACAAAACTGGGAGAGTTTGAAGCACTCACCGGTGTCGATGTGACCTTGGACGTCTATCCTGAAGAGGAATTCCGAAAAAAACGGGTCATTGCCATGGCATCGGACAGCGGGTTCTTCGACATCATGATGATGGACCAGGCACTGTCCCAATACGCCGAAGCGGGATGGCTGGAACCGCTGACACCGTACATCAACAATGCGAAACTGACCGATAAAAATTGGTATGATGTTGATGACATCTTCAAGAAATCGCGGAGCTTCGGAACATACAAGGAAAAATTCTACGGTCTTCCAATCACAGGAGAGGCGGAAATTCTCTTCTACCGAAAAGACTTCTTCCAAGATGCGGGTGTCTCAGTTCCCGAGACCATGGATGAACTGTACTCGGCAGCGACAAAACTGAAAAGTTCGTCGGTTGCCGGGATCGTCAACCGCGGTCAGAGAGGCTCCGGTGCCAATGTCTGGCCGTGGACCGGCTTTCTCTTTACCTACGGCGGCCGTTTCTTCGATCAAAACGACAATCCCGCTTTCGACAGTCCTGAAGGGATAGCTGCAACCGAGATGTACGTGAACCTGTTACGGGATGCGGGACCGAGCGGCGCTGCCAACTACAACTGGTACGAATGCGCGAGCGATTTTCAGCAGGGTAAGGCCGCGATGTTTATCGATTCCAGCGGGTTCATGCCGATGTTCGAAGATTCGGAACAGTCGACAGCTGCCGGCAATGTCGGTTACGCGATGATGCCGAAAGTCCCCGGAAAAGAGCTGCTGCCGAACTTCTGGTATTGGATGATCGCCATGGCCTCCAATTCCGAACATAAAGAGGTAGGTTGGCTCTTCCTCCAGTGGGTAACCAGCAAACCTGCCGCCCTGGACTTGGCCTTAAACGGCGGTTCATCGGCACGTGAATCTGTCTGGGCCCATCCCGACTTCCAGGCAAAATATCCGGCGGAATGGGCGGATGTAACCTCCCAGACGTTGGCAATAGCGGACCCCACGTTGGTTCCGTACGATAAAAAAGAGTTCCCTGAGTTCGGAGAGATTATTTCCATTGCGATCACGGACGCCATTAACGGTACCCGCGATGTCGCAACCGGCTTGAAGGAAGCGGCCCAAGAGACTGCACGTATTCTGTCGAAGTAGGGCTTGAAACAAGTAGATCAATCATGATGAGGATAGGGGCGGTGCGGCGGCTTTTGCCTGTTCGTTTCCCCGCTATCCTCTCTTTTTAACGGAAATTACCATGGGCGCAAAACAGATGAAAGAACGAGGGTGGTTCATCCTTTACACGTTACTTCCGGCAGTTATTACATTGATGTTGATAACGTTGTTACCGTTCATCATCAATATAATCAACAGTCTGCGGGATTATTATCTTGCCAGTCCGACCGGACCGGAGTTTGTCGGTTTTTTAAATTACTATACTATTTTCTTTCAGGATAAAAATTTCCGGCATGCATTTTTTATTACCTTTCTCTTTGTTGTTTCCACTGTCGGGACCCAGTTTTTTCTCGGATTGGCCATTGCCAGTCTTATTAACAAAAACGAAAGCGGTTTCTCCCGTTTTGTTCAGGGGACCCTCATGCTTCCGTTGGCCGCTACTCCGATAGCGATGGCTTTTATCTGGAGATTGATGTACAACCCGACTTTAGGAATAATCAATTACTTCACCGGCATACTTCATCTTCCCCAAATCAATTGGCTCTCTGAACCGGCGACAGCTCTCATTTCCCTCATTATAGCCGATACCTGGCAGTGGACACCGTTTATGATGCTCATTCTGTTGGCCGGGTTAAAGGCCCTTCCGGTAGAGACGTACGAAGCGGCAAAAGTAGACGGTGCCTCTCCGTTACAATCATTTATCTATATTACATTTCCTCTTTTGAGGCCGGTGGCCATGATTGCGATCCTCTTTCGCTTTATCGATTCGTTTAAGACGTTCGACATCATTTTTATCATAACCCGGGGCGGTCCGGGGAACGCCACCGAAACACTCAACATGTACACCTTTTTAAAAGGGTTCAGCTATTTGCGGATGGGGTATGCCAGCGCTCTCGCCATCATCATGCTGATCATAGTGATAATCATATCGATGTTCCTCATAAAATTATCGGAACTTGAAGAGGAAGGCAGGTATTAATGTATGGCCCGTAAACGGTATTTTTTTTCCAATTTTGTTCTTGTAATCATCCTGATTGTGGCTCTCTTTCCCATCTTTTGGATGTTTAGCATGTCCCTGAAGACGAAGGTAGACGCTTTGTCGATGCCTCCGAAGTGGATTTTTGTTCCTACTTTCAAGAATTACGCCGAGGTGCTCACCGAGAAATATTTCGGAAGATATTTTATAAACAGCATTATTATAAGCGGCGTTTCAACACTGATGGTGCTGAGTATCGGTTTACCGGCTGCCTACACGCTTACCAGAATGCGCGTTAAGGGTAAGCAACACCTCAACTTCTGGATCCTTTCCACACGGATGGCGCCGCCTGTGGCCGTTCTCATCCCCTATTTTATTATTTTTCGTACCTTGAATTTACTCGATACTCGTTTGAGCATCATTATCATGCATATCGGTTTTAATTTGCCTCTCTCCATCTGGATCATGGAAGGATTTTTCAAGGACATCCCCAAAGAATTGGAGGAGGCCGCCTTTATCGACGGCTGTTCCAGGTGGCGGACGTTTTTCCAAATTATGCTGCCGGCGGTCGCTGGAGGTGTCAGTGCCGCGGCGATTCTCTGTTTTCTCTTCTCCTGGAACGAGCTGATGTACGCTCTCACCTTGAGCGGAAGAATGTCCCGTACCATAACGGCGAGTATGTATAATTTCATCTCGTATCAGGAGATTCTGTGGGGGCCGCTCTGTGCTTCAGGCATGATCATCCTCATCCCGGTCCTC
>CAZJBZ010000164.1:0-691 GCA_964543975.1 uncultured Spirochaetales bacterium | reverse complement strand
AAACAGCTGGTCCAAGGGCTTACCCTGGGGGCAATAAAATAGTAGAATATTCGGGAATTGTCGCGGCAAATCCCCGCAATGAAGGAGAAGTGTTATGAAGGTCAAGGTGAAGGATGAAATAAAGAAATTGATGGACGAAGTCCGTACCATTTCGGAAGAGCGAAAGAACAAGGAGAAAATTCCCTTTTGGGAGCCGCAGCCGGATACGGCACGCGACCATTGGCGCGGTACTCCCCGTCCCCGCGGTGAGCTGTCCCGCGCGCCGATAACCGTGGAACCGGAAATCCCGATGTGGGCCCAAATCCTCGGCTTTCGGGTGGATGAGTTCTATCAAAACCCGGAGGTGTACCTTGAATACCAGCTCAAGATGATGATCTATCGGTATAACGAATGGGAGGATGAGACCTGTATCGGCAAGGAGCTCCCCATTTGGCTGGGGACGACCCTGGAATCGAGCCTCTTCGGAGCGGAGACGATCTTCGCGCAGGATGCAAGCCCCTGGCTGGACAGAAACCCGGTCATCGAAGAGGAGAGCGATCTTGCGAAACTTGATTATCCCGACTTCCGGAAAACCGGACTGATGCCCCTCGCGCATCAATTCTATGAAGTAATGAACGAGATGCTGGATGACGATTTCAAGGTGACCTTTCCGGAATGGGGACGGAGCCCATTCGGTGTCGCTTTCCATATA
>CAZJBZ010000163.1:0-9478 GCA_964543975.1 uncultured Spirochaetales bacterium | reverse complement strand
ACGTTCTTTTTTCTGTTATTATTCTGTGTTTTTTCAGTTTTTCTCTCCGCGGCCGATGCAAATATAATACAACGGCTGAGTTCTGAAGAAATGGAAAAAATCCGTGAGGAAAATCTGATCTACAAAGAAAAGGAGAAGGACGGCGCGCCGTGGCCTGAGAGACGGATTTACACAACTCTCGACGCGACACCGTTGGAAGCTGTTGCGGTTTTCGGTGATTACGAATACCAAAAGGAGTATGTACCGGGTATGGTGAAAGCTGAAGTGGTCCGTCAAGATTCGTCAATCGAAGTTGTCGTTGCCTACGAATCCGATATGCCCTGGCCAATTATGAGGGAAAAGTTTACCAATCGTCATACATTACGCTCCTACAGCGTTGAAAACGGTACCGCTTATGAAGTAGCCTGGAACCAGATCGAAGGCTCATCCGCGAAAGAGAGCTATGGATTTGCTCGGTTTGAGCCGTATGACGACAATAAGACTGTGATGGAGTATATGGCTTTTATCCGTCCGAATTCTCCCTTAGCAGGAGTGAAGGGGATAAAAAAACGGGCAAAGGAAGATTTTCTCGAATCGGTAAAGGCGGTGATTGCTCATATTGAACTTATTTCTGCAAACCACCCGGACGTTTTACACAAAAAAGTAAAAAAGATAACCAAAGCGCTGAATGGAACTCCGGTGTATTAAGATTACGTTGATCGAGTAAAAAAAACGTGGAACAAAAACAGATATCGCTCTTATCAAGACTTCTAAAAATCGCTATTCCCATGGTCGTCTCCCAAGCGTCGGACACGGTCATGCAATTTGTGGACCGCCTCTTTTTGTCACGGGTTGGGGAAGCCCATCTTTCGGCCGCGATGAGCGGCGGGCTTACGCAATTCATGGTCGGCTCCATCTTTATCGGTATGGTTGGGTATGTGGCGGCCATTGTTGCTCAATATTTCGGCGCGAAGCGGTATGAGAAATGTGCTGAGGCGACGTTTCAGGCGCTCGTTCTTGCCTGTCTCTGTTACCCGGTCTTACTGGCAATTTCTCCTCTTTTCAGACATTTTTTCGTATTAATGGGACAATCGCCGATTCAGGTGGAGCTTGGCTATACCTACTTTCAAACGTTGATATTCGGCTTTATCTTTTTGGTTTTGCGGTTCGCCTTAACAGGGTTCTTTATCGGCATCGGACGTACCACCGTGGTAATGATTGCAAACGCGTGCGGCATGTTGATCAATATCCCTGCCAATTACGTTTTGATTTTCGGTAAACTGGGTTTCCCCGAATTAGGATTGCGCGGAGCGGCAATCGGGACCATTCTGGGGAATGCGCTCATCTTTGCCATCCTGCTTGTTTTCTACTTACGAGGAAAAAACAGGGAAGATTTCAACACCCATCAGGCCCTCAAGTTCAGACCCAGAATTTTTCGTACGCTCTTTCGATTCGGTGCCCCCGCGGGTGTGGAGATGTTTCTCTGTGTCTCAGCCTTCAATCTGTTTGTTCAATTAATGCACTCGTACGGCACAAAGACCGCCGCCGCCGTGACCATCGCTTTCAATTGGGACATCGTCGCGTTTCTTCCGATGCTGGGGATGGGACACGCAGCCACCGCCTTGGTGGGACAGAATGTAGGCGCGCGGGACCTTCAGACCGCTCGGAAATCGGCATTTCTCTCACTCAAGGTGGCGTGGATCTACTCTTCATCCATGGTACTCCTCTTCGTTTTCGCCACTCGCGCCTTAGTCGGCCTCTTCTCCTCCGGTTTCGGCCCGAACGCCGCGGAAGTGAGCAGTCTCGCGATGGTGATGCTTCGTTTGGCCGCCTTGTATATATTGGCCGATTCCACTCAGATTATCTTTGCCGGCGCGCTTCGAGGCGCGGGCGACACCAAATGGGTGATGCGCGCCTCAGTCATTCTGCACTGGATTTTCGTTGTTGTTACGTTCATTCTGATCCGGGTCGTTCAGCTCGATCCGGTCAGTGTATGGGTTTTCTTCATCTTCTTCGTAATCAGTCTTGGTTTGGTCATGTTTTTACGTTTCCGGGGTAATAAATGGATGCAGATCGAGATGATCAAACACGATGATGATGAGGTCCCGGCGCCCGAGTGATCGCGGTCCCTATCCGCTTCCCAAGGATTGCTCTTTTTCTCTTAGATTGCGAATCTGTCGAATAAGAAGAATGGTTGTAATGGTGAAAGCAAGCATATCTGAAAAGGGGAATGCCAGCCATACCCCTTCAACACCCAAAAAACGGGGGAGGATAATTGCCAAGGGAATGAGGAAGAGAATCTGACGGCACATTGAAAGCAGCAGCGCCTGGGGAGCTTTCCCTATGGCGATAAAGAAATTGGCCCCTACGAATTGAACGCCGATTACCGGAACGAACAGCATTATCCTGCGGACAGCGTAGGCACCGATCGCCACCGCCTCCTCGTTCGTGGTAAAAATCGATAAAAGCCCTTTTGGAAAAATCATTGCCACGAGAAAGAAGATCGTCCCCATAAGAATAGTCGCGACGGACGCGGTGAATACAGATTGACCGACCCGTTTCCAGTTTCGGGCCCCGTAATTGTAGCCCGCAATCGGCTGGAACCCCTGAACAATCCCGAAAAGCGGCATAAGGGTAAACAGCAAGAATCGATTTACTATTCCGAAGGATGAAATATACATCGAGGTCCCGTATATTCTCAAAACATTGTTTATGGTGATAAAAAGGAAACTGGCGCCTATCTGCCTGATGAAACCGGGAAAGCCGATTGAAATGATGTCTTTTACCAAATGTAGTTTTGGGAGAAAATACTCTATCCGGAGGGGAACACTGTTTCTGGGAGATTTCATGAACAGGAGCATAAAGATGAGTGACCCGCATCTGGCGATAACGGTCGCTAAGGCTGCACCGGCGATACCCATCCCGAACCCGAAGATAAAAAGCGCGTCTAAGCAGATATTGGCGCCTGCCCCGATAAAGAGAGAGATCATCACAATTTCGGTGTGCCCCTGTGCCCGTGCAATGTTGTGAGAAATGACGACAACGATGATAATCGGCATGGCGAAAATGATGATTTGAGCGTACTCCCGCGCGAAAGGAAGAATTTCAGGAGTGGCCCCAAAGAGTTCCAGGATGGTGGTAAGAAATATTCTCATGAAGAGAAGAAGCACGATGCTGAAGAGAAAGCCCGTTGAGAGGGCGGTCCCCGCTGTTACCGAGGCCTGCTCTCGCTGCCCTGCGCCTAGAGCGCGCGAGATAATTGAAGCGGCGCCGATTCCGAAAAGAAGAGCTATGGAGAACATTGCTACCTGGATGGGAAAGGCGATTGCCAAGCCGCCCACACCGTACGCGCCGACACCTCTGCCGATAAAAATGGTGTCCACTAAGTTGTATAGAGCGTTCATGATCATCCCGGCCATTGCCGGCAGGGCCAATTTCCACAAAAGGGGAATGATCGGTTTACCGCCGAGTTCTTCTTCACGGTGCGTATTAATCGGCATAGATGCCCATTATATCGATATATTGTCTTTTGTCATATCGGTTGATGCCGGTCGTGATTCGATCAGCAGGGGCAGTTTCGAGACAAAGACGGTGTAGGACAAACACCGACAAAAAAATCACAAAAAATGTGACAGAAACGAGGCCCTTTAATCAGTAGTGTTAGTTTAACTGAAGAGAGGCAATTGCCGTATAGCTCTGTTTAAAAAATGTTCAAGAAGGAGAGATAAAAAAATGTTTAAAAACATGCGAATGGGTTTGAAAATGACCTTGGGATTCGGTTTGGTAATTCTGTTGGTTGTCGTTATAGGCGGACTGGCGATTATCAATATGCTGCAAATTCAAACTCAATCCAGATCACTGATGGATGAGTATGTGCCCGAAGTTGAAATAGCTAACAATATTGAACGAAACGCCCTGCAGGTGATGTACAACATGAGGGGGTACTCTCTCAGCCTGAATGAGGATTATTATGAACTCGGCCGCACATTCATGGATGGTTTAGATAAATACCTGGACCAGGCGGAAGCGCTCTCCAACAAATATGAATCGCTTGTGGCCTTGAAAGGGCAGGTTGTCCGTGCTAAGGATAATGTTGAAGAGTATAGCGCGCTGGCCGAAGAAACACATCAAGTAATTGTGCGTATCAATGAGGAACGGAAAACGCTGGACGCGGCGGCGGCCGAGTACATGAGACAGGCGGGAGCGTTTCTTCAGAGCCAAACGTCGATGTTTCAACGGGATGTGGCTGCGGACGCGGGTGATGAACAACTGCTGGAACGGATGCGGAAAATCACTATCATGAATGATGCCATCGACCTTGCAAACGAGGCCCGTATCCTCAACTTCAAAGCACAGGCCGATTCGGAATACGGCATGATCGAGGAAGCGATCAACGAACTGGATAAGATAAGTGCTCTTGCGGCCGAAATACAAGCAATTACCGGAGAACAGGTCAATCTCGATCAGCTGGAAAAAATAGGGGAAACCCGTTTACAGTACCGCAATGCATTGGAGAGCTCCTTTGAATCATATAGACGTTTGGAAGAATTGAATGCTTTGAGAAACACGGCGGCCGACAGTGTCCTTGGTTCGGCGCAGGAAACGGCAATCGCCGGCATAACGAATACGAAAGCGCTCTCGGAAGCGGCGGTGAATAAGGTAACAACGTCGATAACTGCGATCTCTATCGGGTTGGCTGTCGCGTTGCTCTTGGCGGTTACTATCGCGATTGTGTTAACGGTTATGATTGTCTCCGCTCTTACAAAAGGCGTTACGTTTTCGGAAGAAATAGCCTTAGGAGATCTGGACGCTACTTTGGAGGTTAATCAGAAGGACGAGATAGGACAGCTTGCCGATGCCATGCGGCAGATGCAGAAGGCGTTGCAGTACAAGGCGGGTATTATCAGCAGTTTCGCGGAAGGGGACCTGACCGTCGATGTTGAGAAGGCATCGGAGAAGGACGGTTTAGGGGAGTCGCTTCTTACCATGAAAGAATCGCTCAACTCAATTTTAGGTCAGATTTCGGAATCGGTCGAGCAGGTCGCGGGCGGTGCCGACCAGGTATCGCAGGCTTCCCAAAACCTTTCCCAAGGTGCTACCGAACAGGCGAGCAGTCTTGAGGAGATTACCTCTTCGGTCAATGAAATAAACAGTCAATCACAGACCAACACCAAGAGTGCTGAGGAGGCCAACTCTCTGTCGAAACAGGCGAGTGAAAATGCCGGACGCGGCAGTGAGCAGATGGAACAATTGACCGAAGCCATGAAGAACATCAACGCTTCTTCCGAAGAAATTAATAAAATTGTTAAAACAATCGACGACATATCCTTTCAAATTAATCTTCTTGCCCTGAACGCCAATGTTGAAGCGGCACGGGCCGGAAAATACGGGAAAGGTTTCGCGGTGGTGGCCGAAGAGGTCAGGACGTTAGCCAATCGAAGCGGTGAATCGGTAAAAGAGACTTCCGTCAGTGTGGAGGCCGCGAACGTAAACATCCGACTGGGGACGGAACTTGTGGAAAAAACGTCACAACAGCTTTCGGACATCGTTAAAGGGGCGAACGATGTTGCGCAATTTTTGGAAGAGATAACCCAAGCCAGCCGTGAGCAGAGTCAAGGTATTGAACAGATCACCGACGGACTGGAGCAAATCGATCAGGTAACGCAATCCAATACCGCGAGTGCCGAAGAGAGCGCCTCCGCGGCCGAAGAACTTGCGTCGCAGGCGCAGCAACTGAGGGCCATGGTTGCTCAGTTCAAGCTTGAAAACAACAAAAATGAGACAAAACAAATTACCGCTCCACAGAAGAAGTGGAATCAAGGAGGCAATGGTAACCGGAACAAAACAAATCCGCAGCAGACAGAGTCCCACACACACGTTCGATCGAAAAAAACAGATCATGAAGAGACAGGTATAGTCCCCCGGGAGGCTCAAAACCCGAAAGAGGCAATCCGTTTGGATGATGATGATTTTGATCGGTTTTAAAACATAAGCGAGATTCGTTGTTTTCGGTAAAACAACGAATCAGACAAGTAGTCGTGGTAATAATAGATTGAAATGACGCCCTGCCGTCAAAGCGCTCTGTGCACCTGGAATTACGATTCTTGGGAAGGTTCGGCGCCGATAACGGTGGAACGATTGGAGAAACTTTTGAAAACTGAATAAAAGAGGATCGTTGCGTTCTCGGTTCCCATAGCCGCATGACGTGCTGTTTAACCGAACTGAAAGAGAGGCGGGAAGGCAAACACAACCACAGCCATCCACGCAAAATAGGCGGTAAGGTAGCGTGTTTGGAATTGCTCGATTTTCGAAAACGGTATTTTCCTCAGAAGAAAGCGTGAGTACAGGACAACGAGAAAAAGGAGATTGGCCAGAAGCAGAATGTTTGCACCAAGGGCGGCCGTTCTATTGGCAGTGAAGCCGAACTCGGTCAAACGGCCTACGACGGCACTCAAGGCGAGACAATCCGCAAGCAAGGTGACGCCGATAAAGGCGGTATGAAGATAATCAAACCATTCGGGTCTTTCATCCGAGGGACGGGAGGATATCGTGTAGAGGACCATTCCCAATACTAACGCCAACAGCAGATCAAAGAGAATAAGATCTTCCCGCCTCGTAAAAGGACGTGCACCCCCTGCACCCATAACTACAAGATACGAGAGAAGGACGAGAAGAAAAAGAGGAGAAAATATTTTTGCTAAAATGGGAGCAAGATTCTCCACCACACTTTTCCTCGCTTCGACGAGATAACTCGCAGCGACGATCCCCGCTGCAATGAGAAACAGAGCGATATCCAGGGTAAACAAGGTCTCAGTATCGATATTGATCGATTGGAACAGGAGTACCGCTACCGATACCAGCACGCCGATACCGCAAAAGAAGAGAATGGTGTAAATGAATGTTTCTCCCGAAAAACGGACAAAATCCATACGCCGGGATGTCGAAGTGTGCTGTTCTCCCGTATAAAACACCCCGACGAGAAGCCAGAGCATCATGGGAAGGTGGATCGCAGTAAGAACTGCGGTTTGGGCTTCAGGTAGAAAGGGATAGAGATTTGCCGCTAAAAAACCCGCTCCTGCAATTCCGGCAGCAATAACAATATTCCATCGAGGCACCTGCCTTTTCCAGATGAAGTAGACGGCAACAGCAGGAATGACCAGGAAACCTCCGTTTTTAATAAAACCAATCGATTGCGGGGTACGAAGCCCGTAACCGAGCATGCCCGGAATCAGCGTGAACAATCCTGCGGTGAGTGCAAGGAGCGCTACTATTAGAAGTTCTTTTCTGTTGTGCAGCTTCTGTTCAGGATCAATTGAGTCCCTCATTAGATGTTTCCACATTTCACGTTTCCGCAGCTTTGAGAACTCTCCGGCGATACAGTTCCGGTTTCCCATTCTGTTGACGGCAATGAGGAATGCCTCTTCATCACTCAGAGATAGCAGTTTCAAATCTTCAATTTCATCCCTCAGATGCGATTCCAGTTCTTCCAGTTCCGGATCTCGTATGCTGCCTGTGGCCATCAGATAATCACGCCACCCGTTCACTTCCCGTTCCAAATCAAACATACCGCACCTCTGCGAAAACACTCGGGCTACACCACCGTGCTGTATTGTCGAATTGTTGGTTCTGATTTAAATAAAGTTCATTGTTCCAGGATCTGTTAAGCGTCCGATCGACCAAGGCCCATTTTTTCTTCTGTTCTTCCAGTTCCTGCCGTCCGGCCTCCGTAATTCTATAATACTTTCGTTTTCGCTCGTTCGGCTTCTTTTCCCAATAGGTCTCTACCAGCTTTTGCTCTGCAAGCCTATGGAGCACTGGATAGAGCATTCCCTCCGTCCAGTGCATTTCATGATCCGAGAGGTTTTTTACCTCTTTGATGATAGCGTACCCGTAACTCGGCTTTCGCATTAAAATGGAAAGAATGAGAGGGATACTCGAAGCAGCCACTAAATCTTTCGGAATATTCATGGTTATTACCCAATTCTATTATGCATAGATGTGTTAGGTATGTCAAGAGGAGAGCGCGCCTCCTTGTTATCCGGCCGCCGATTATTTATACTTAACCGAGGCACTTGCAAAAATCACCATTTTATCCGGACTGAAGTAGTTAAATAATTACAATATATGTAATTGACATTTTTGCAAGTGCCGCATATCCCTATTTTGAAAGAGGCTCAACCATAGAAGCCTCACCTCAAGGGAGGATATATGAGATTTCAAACGGTTATCCGAACGATGTTCTTTTTCCTAACCCTTTTGATTACACCCTTCTTTCTCGATGCCACACCCGAATACGCGGAACGAACAGGGAAGACATGCGCTCTCTGCCATGACGGGGCGAACGGCGGGCCTCTTACCCCTGCCGGGAAAGCGTACATCAGAAACGGTTATGACTATCCCGTGCCTAAGCGTATCCTCGAAAAAACGGTCAGTATCGAATCATCGTTTCACGGGACTGTCCGCGGAATTCTCGGAATTATTCACCTTATTACCGCTGCTGTCTTTGTCGGTACCATATTCTTCGTACACCTCTTTCTAAAACCGAGATCATTAACAGGAGGTATCCCGCGCGGAGAGAAACAGCTCGGGCTCATCTGCTTGAGTATTCTCACCGCAACCGGGATCTACCTTACCTGGTATCGATTGGATACACTCTCCGCTTTTTTCGACAGCCGTTTCGGAGTGCTTCTATTTATCAAAATAGTTCTTTTTATCCTGCTCGCCGCTCAGGGTGTGCTTGCGGTCACCTTCATCAACAAACGGATGAAACAGGAAGCCCGACAAACGGTCGGGGGATCGGCAAAACCGTCCTCAAAAAAGACTGCTGCCGGAGAGGTGAAACCGTCTGCTGCAGAGGCGTTGTCGGATAGTACCGAGTTCGACATCAGCAAGCTATCGATGTATGACGGAAAAGAGGGGCGACCTGCCTACGTCCTCTATAAGGACACAGTGTATGATGTTACCGAAAGCGCGAAATGGAAAGAAGGAGCGCATTTTACCCAGCATACCGCGGGGAAAGACCTTACGTCACAGATGGAGAACGCTCCCCATACGGATGAAGTATTATCGAGATTTCCTATCGTAACCGTCGTATCGGATGAAGAGAAGAAAAAGGACCGGAAACCTACGGGCATTGCGCAGCGTATTTTTCCGATAATGGCCTATATCAATTTGGCCCTGGTAATGCTCATACTCCTCTGTGTGGGAATGTGGATGTTCGGATTTCCTCGGTTCGATAGACGGACTGCGGATATCCCATTGATCGGAGGCAGGGCCGTAGATGCCGCAGGCGGTCGAACGGTATCAGGCCGTTCAGTCGGACGGTGGACTAATTTTCGAGGGTTGGCCGCAGCCTATGACGCGGAAGAAACGGCCTGTATCGAATGCCATTTACAGAAGAAACCGGCCCTTGTGGAAGATTGGGGTGAGAGTGTCCATGCGAAGGTGGGTGTTTCGTGTGCGGATTGCCACAAGGTAACGGGAAAGGCGGAGGTTTGGG
>CAZJBZ010000162.1:0-9519 GCA_964543975.1 uncultured Spirochaetales bacterium | reverse complement strand
CCGTCCCCCACGCGGGATCGGCCGGGTAGAGACTCCAGTACGCCGGAATAACGTCGGAGACCTGGCCGTCCTCACGCTGGGCATCGGCAATGTCGTTTACATACTTGGAGTAAAAACCCGCCATGTTGAAATTGTGGACCGCCTCCTCGGAGGTCAGCTGGGCGTCACCCATCCAACCCATCCGCTCGTCCCGCTGCGGGCAGTCGGTGGGAACACTCATCAGATTGCTCTTCTGGCTCCACAATACTAAGGAATGAATTTGATTGATCAGCTGATTGGAGCAGGAAAAACTGCCGGTCGGTTCCACAGCAGAATGGACTACTTTGCCTTCAATGTTTTCAATATCCGGTGTTCCCGGAAAACCGGTCACTTCGACATATCGGAACCCGTGGTAGGTAAACCGCGGCTCCCACGATTCGCCTCCCGCACCGTGGAGGATGTAAGTGTCGGTCGCCTTCGCTTCTCGGTTCGGGACCGTGTTGAGCATCTCCCCCGCATCGAGCAGTTCGGCAAACCGAAGCTTTATCTCCGTTCCCCGCGGTCCGGTAACGTTCTTCAGTTTTACCCAGCCTGCGAAGTTCTGACCGAAATCGAAAACATAAACGCCGGGTCTCGGGTTTGTAACACTCCGGGGCTGGAGGGTTTTGTTTACTTTGATATGGGGAAAGGTCGCGTGAGACCGGAGTTTCCCTTTCGGCCCTTCCACAACCGAAGCCTTCTCCCAATCGGAGGCATCGTACCCGGGAAGGTCCCATTCGCATTTTTCCAGACGGGCATCGTAGGTCTCGCCGTCCCAGATATCGTTCATGACGATGGGTCCCTCAGTGACTTTCCACGAACCGTCACTGACCACACTGTCCGACGTGCCGTCCGTATAACAAATGTTGATCTGGACAATGCCCACCGGCCGGGTCCCGTACTTGTTTAGCTCGATGGGGCTTCGCGCCACCAATGCATCAGGCGGATTGTATCTGCCGTTTCCAAGGAGCAGGCCCACGACATTCTCCCCGGGACAGAGCATCGAAGTAATATTGTACGTCGTATACAGTGCGGTTTTGTCGTAATCCGTCCAGCCCGGGTCGAGCACGTAGTCCCCCACCTTGCTCCCGTTCAATCGCAGCTCGTAATAACCGAGTCCGCAGACAGAGGCGTAGGCGCAACCCACCGTTTTTTCGATGTTAAAATCACGACGGGCCATGCTGCCGCCGGCAATCCACATCGCCTTCCAATCATCAGGAGAAAGCAGTCCCGTACTGAACGTCGTATAGCGGCTCCACGCCGACTGTTCGCCCGGACCGTCCCACACGCAAACCTTCCAGAAATAAGTAGTGTTGCTCTCGAGCGGTTTTCCGTCGTATTCGATCTGTGCGGTCCGGTTCGACGACACCATACCGCTGTCCCAGCAGTCCGCCTTATCAGGTTCGAGCGCCTCGGGGGTTATAGCTACAACAATCCGATACGCCTTCTGCGCCGCACCACGCTTTTCCGACTGCAACACCCAGGAAAACCTCGGCTTTTTTACATCGATCCCCACAGGTTCGATCACATATTCACATCTGAGATCGACGGGATTTGCCAACATGCCCGCGCTGTCTATGTTCGTGCTGTTTTGTGATTTCATGTTTGCTCCTTTTTGTATTGTTCCCGATCATACATCGGCTTCCATTCGCGGAAGGCCAAACATCGGTCCCAGCTATCTTAGGTGTCTCTATACTTCACCATAATAAATTGTGCTTGACAAGAGTGGTTGCCCCTGCACCCGGCAATTCGCTGCCCTCCTGCTTGCAGCGGACAGAACCGGCCTCCGGCTTGAAGCAAGCGCGCTTTAAACCTATACTATTCTTGTGGATGCAAAACCTCTTTTAACCGAAATAGCGGAGGCTCTTAATAAAGTGAATCTCGAGGCGGTCATGATCGGGAATGCTGCTGCAGCACTTCAGGGGGCACCGGTCACAACGCTGGATGTCGATTTCATGTTTCGAAAAACGTCGCATAACCTAAATAAATTGAAATCTTTTGCGGATATATTGGAGAGCACCATTCTGCGACCATATTATCCTGTTTCGGGTCTCTATCGGGTAGTCAACGACGAACGGGGTATACAGATTGATTTTATGGCTACGATCCACGGTATTAAATCATTTGAATCTTTACGTTCGGACTCCGTATCGGTAGATTTTGAAGGATATCCTTTGTCCGTTGCCAATCTTAGAAAGATAATAGAAAGCAAAAAGGCATTGGGAAGAGATAAGGACCAGACCGATCTAAAAATTTTGGAGAAAACGTTACGTGAAAAAGAAAAGCAAACGAGAGAAAACACTTAAGGCACTCAAGAAAGAAAACGAACATGCAGAACTCGAATTAATCAGAAGAATGCTGGCAAAACCGATGAATAAACGGACCCATTTTTTACGAAAGAAAACACCGGGAGGCGGTTCCCATTTGTAGCCTCAATACAATCCCAATCCGAAACACCGTACTGAAGAGTCCCATTATTCGATTTGTTCCATATGGTACATTAAAAACTGATGAGGAGTGATTATGCTCTATCCGGCAAATGAGGAAAAAGAACTTCCATTATCGCTTTTTCAAAATCCCACCTCCGAATATCGGGGCACCCCCTTCTGGGCGTGGAACTGTGATCTTCCTAAAGAGCTCCTCCTACAAGAGATTGATTATATGAAGGAGATGGGATTAGGCGGGTTCCACATTCATTCCCGTAACGGCATGGCGGTCCCCTATCTCAGTGACGCGTTTATGGATCTGGTAAAAGCGTGTAACGAGAAGGCGAAAGAGAACGAGATGCTGTGCTGGCTCTACGACGAAGATAGATGGCCGTCCGGATCAGCGGGAGGGACCCTCACTAAGGACCATGCCTATCGCATGCGGTATATTCTGTTTACCCCATGGAGTTACGATGATCCGGATGCACCGAGTGCAGCGGGTGAATATTCCGGGGCACGGGTAGGCAGAAGCAACAACGGGACCTTGCTTGCACAATATGCCGTCAAACTGGAGAACGGACGGCTGGTCGATTATAAAATGCTCGATTCAAGTGAAAGGTCCGAAACGAGGGACCATTCCAATACAGGAGGAAAGACCGGCCCCGATGAACAGCCGCCGGCAGGATACACCGTCTGGTACGCATACAAAGAAGTAGCCCCCGACACGCCGTGGTTCAACAACCAGGGATATGTAAACACCCTCGATAAAAACGCGATCGAAGAGTTCGTCCGGATTACCCACGACCGTTATTACGAAGTGGTGGGAAATGATTTCGGAAAATCCATTCCGGCGATCTTCACCGATGAGCCCCAGTTTAGCCGAAAAGAGACCCTCGGGTTTGCAGGTGAAAAAACCGACGTTATCATTCCCTACACCGACGACTTTGATGCAACCTTTAAAATGACAACCGGTATTGACTTCCTTCCCCATCTTCCCGAACTGTTCTGGGAACTTCCGGGCAATAAAATATCGAAGATACGTTATTTATATCACGATCATGTTGCCGAACGTTTTACCGAGGCGTTCGCCGATGTTATCGGTACCTGGTGTGAGAAACACGACATCATGCTGACCGGACACCTCATGGAAGAACCGACCCTCTACTCACAAACGAGCGCGTTAGGAGAAGCGATGCGCTCCTACCGTTCTTTTCATTTCCCAGGGATCGACATACTGGCCGATAGAAGGGAATACACCACGGCAAAGCAGACCCAAAGTGCCGCACATCAATACGGGCGTGAAGGAGTGTTGAGTGAGTTGTATGGTGTTACTTCGTGGAACTTCGATTTCCGAGGTCACAAGCTGCAGGGCGACTGGCAGGCGGCATTGGGAGTGACCGTGCGTTGTCACCACCTTACCTGGGTCTCGATGGAGGGAGAGGCAAAACGGGACTATCCTGCTTCCATAGGATATCAGTCCCCATGGTTTCGGGAGTATCCGGTCGTCGAAGATTACTTCTCCCGAGTAAATACCGTACTCACCAGGGGACAACCGCAGGTACGGATCGGGGTCATCCATCCGATCGAATCGTACTGGCTCTACTGGGGTCCGAAAGAACAGACCGCCGTGATGAGAGACGAACTCGAAAACAATTTTCAGAATATCACACAGTGGTTGCTTTTTGGTCTAATGGATTTTGATTATATTGCGGAATCTCTCCTTCCCGATATCGGTAAGGTCCGGGGAAAGAGTTTACAGGCGGGGAAGATGGAGTATGAAGTGGTCCTTGTCCCGGGCTGTAAAACGCTCCGTTCCACCACTGTCGATCTGCTCGAACAATTCCACGACGCAGGCGGGAGTGTCGTTTTTGTCGGCAACACGCCCGAGCTCGTTGACGCCGAACCGTCCACCCGTGTAACCGAACTTGCCCGACAGTGCACGGTGGTCCCCTTCTCTCAAAATGCGCTTCTTCAAACAGTAGGACCTTACCGCGACATCGAAGTACGAAAAGACGACGGCATATATACGGACAACCTTTTCTATAACATGCGCCGAGACGGGAAACGAAGGTGGCTCTTCCTCGCCCATGCGACGCTTCCCGAGAATCCTGATACGCCCTCGATCGAGACGATCGATATCACCGTGCGCGGACGCTGGAAAGCAACGGTTTACGATGCGATGGACGGTACTACTCGGGACTGCCCTGCCACTCTCGCCGAAGGGTCTACCGGGAAAACGAAAATCCGCCACCGCTTCTCCGCCCATGACAGTCTGCTTCTCGCTTTGGAACCTGCAACACAACCATCGCCGCATCCGGAAGAGTCCGCATCGGAAGGAGGAAATAATGCCCCCGCCGGCCGAAAGAGTGCAATAAGCCAAAGCCTCTCCATGTCACAAATAGAGGGGGTGTCCTCGTTCACGCGTCCGGCCGACCCTGTTCCGATAGACTTAAGTGAACCGAATGTGCTCTTGCTGGATTTGGCCGAATACTCCTTCGATGACGGTCCCTGGGAGAGTCGGGATGAGATACTCCGTATCGATAATAAACTGCGAGAGCGACTCGAATGGCCGTTGCGAGGAGGCCGTATGGCCCAACCGTGGGTCGTCGAAGAGAAAAGCGAACAAGAACATTACGTAGCATTGCGTTTCTCTATCGAATCTGAAATTCCCGTAAAAGGGGCACAACTTGCATTAGAACATCCTGAACGTACCTCGGTGGAATTAAACGGTCGGACGGTACTGCTGCGTGCGCCGTCGACAGGATGGTGGGTCGACGAATCTATCCGTACCGTCGACCTTCCGGAGATCACGCAAGGACATAATGAACTGGTTGTTAAAACGGTCATCAGGAAGCGCATCGGACTGGAATGGTACTACTTATTAGGAGAATTCGGAGTGAAAGTGGCCGGAAGCCATGCAAAGATCACAGCGCCGGTCCGTGAGCTCTCTTTCGGTGATTGGACCACACAGGGGCTACCCTTTTATGCAGGTAACGTCACTTATCGATTTCCGTTCACTGTACCTGAGAGTCAATCCGGAAGGTATGTGCTGCAAACGGAGCAGTATCGGAACCCTCTTCTTACGGTAGAAGTGGACGGGAAACGAGTAGGACCGATCCTCTATGCCCCCTATGCCCTGGACCTCGGCAGCTTGAGGCCGGGAGAACATGAAATCGGCGTTACCGCTTTCGGCAATAGGCAGAACGCCTTCGGGCCGGTCCATCTCTGCGATGCATCCTACTCATACCAAGGGCCTCCCGCTTGGCGGACCACGGGAAACCAATGGTCGTATGAATATCGGCTCAGACCGATGGGGCTATTGATTTCACCAAAATTATGGAGAAAAACGCATTATGACGAATAAGAAAAAGTCTGCATCTACACCTGGAAACGGACAAGCACAACCGAACATTCTCATCTTCATGACCGACCATCAACGAGCGGATACTGTGCCGCCTTTCGGAAGAGCAATAACCCCTAACCTGGACCGGCTGGCACGGAACGGCGTCACCTTCACCAACGCGTTCTGCTCCTCACCCCACTGCTGCCCCTCGCGGGCATCTTTCTTTTCGGGGCTCTACCCGTCGCGCCACGGTGTGTGGAACAATATCTGCAACGAACAGCGGTTGAGCCGGGGGCCCAATCCGGGAGTGCGGCTTTTCAGCGAGGACCTTAGGGATGCCGGATACGACCTCTACTTCTCGGGCAAATGGCACGTGAGTATCGACGAATCGCCTGCCGACCGGGGGTTTACCGAACTGTTCGTCAGTTCCGACAAACATACCCACCACGGCATCCCCTGGGAAGCGTACGACACCTTAAGCGAAGATGAGATGGTCCGTCAGAAAGGTGAGATCATTCGACCGGGCTATCCGAAGTTCACGATTTACGGGGAGCGGGACGATGAAGCCTCTCCCCACGATCTTCAGGCCGTAGAAGAGGCGCTCAAATTGCTTCCAAAGCTCGCGGGTGGTACTGAAAACGAGGACGGTCCGGCCCGGGACGACCGGTCCGCTTCAACCCCAAACAATCCCTGGTGTCTCTATGTTGGGGTCAACGGTCCGCACGATCCGTACCTTGTCCATCGGAAGTATCTCGATATGTACAATCTCGATGACATCCGGCTGCCCGAGAGCTTCGGAGACGAGATGGCGGGAAAACCGGCGGTTTACAAGAGGCTTCGGGAGCAGATTTTCGGACAGCTGTCGGACCACGAGGTCAAAGAAGGGGTCCGTCACTTCCTCGCCTTCTGCACTCAACTCGACGACATGTTCGGCCGGCTTTACGCCGAACTGGAGCGGACCGGACAGGCGGAGAACACTCTCGTGCTCTACTGTTCCGACCACGGCGACTACTGCGGAGACCATCGGCTTTTCGCCAAAGGCATTCCATGCTTCAAAGGGGCCTATCACATCCCCGCGATCATGCACTGGCCGGACGGGATCACGCAACCGGGACGGACCGTTGACAAGTTCGTTTCTATTGCCGATTTCGCGCCCACCTTCACCGAGCTGAGCGGTCGAGGACCGGACTGTAGTCTCGTGGGCCGCAGCCTGCTGCCGTTCCTACGGGACGACCACCCGGCGGATTGGCGGGAGGATATCCACACTCAGTGCAACGGCGTGGAACTGTACTACACCCAGCGCTCGGTGATGACCGACAGATACAAATACGTTTTCAACGGCTACGATTTCGACGAACTGTACGATCTGAAAAACGACCCGCATGAGATGGTCAATCTTGCCGGCGACCCCGCGTACGAACCGGTTAAAATCGACATGTGCAGAAGAATGTGGCGCTTCGCCCGGGAGCAGCAGGACACCGTCATCAATCCCTATATCACGACGGCGATCGCCCCCTTCGGGCCGGGGTATTAATAATGCACCTTGCCGAACTTTATCGTAAGGGAACGCTCCATATTGGCCATCATGATGGCGGTGGCGATGGAGTTCAATTTCGATTCGGCGGTGTCGGCCCTGGAAGTCAAAACGACCGGTGCCCGGGCCCCCACCACCACGCCGGCCAGGTTTCCGTTCGTCAGGTAAACGTGGGCCTTACACAGCATATTTCCCGCCTCTATCGTAGGGACCACGAGGATATCGGCCTCTCCTGCAACCGGTCCGACAATTCCTTTATGTTCGGCAGCCCGTGGGCTGATTGCGTTATCCAATGCGAACGGACCGTCGATTATTTTTCCTCCGAATTGGCCCCGCTCGCTCATCTTGGCGAGGATTGCGGCATCGATGGTTGCAGGCATATTCGGATTGACAAGTTCAACGGCCGCCATCATGGCCACCTTTGGGTCTGTTATCTCGAAGATATTGGCAAGATAGATTGCGTTTAGAATGATGTCGCACTTTTTTTCCAGATCAGGCTGGATATTCATCGCCCCGTCGGTAACAAAGAGAAGACGCCCCAGCGCTTTACTTTCGAGGATAAAGACATGGCTTAGGATTTTATCGGTCCGCAGTCCGATATTCTTATCCAGGACACCCCGTAAGAAATCGTCCGTATGGATGTATCCTTTCATCAGAATATCGGCCCTGTTGGTGCTCACCAATTCTACCGCAGCTCGGTTGGCCCGGATGTAATTTTTCTCGTCCTGTATTCTCTCGGTATCGATATCTATCTCATTCTTCTCGGCAATTTCGACGATCTTCTGCTTATCACCGACTAAGATATAATCCGCAATGTCCAACTGTTTCGCCTGCCGGACCGCCTCCAGCACCGTGGCATCCTGGGCAATGGAAACCGCAATCTGTTTCTTCGGATGCTCCTTTATCTTTTCAAAAACGGTTTTAAAGGTCGTGATCATCTTTCGCTCCTCCTTTTCTCCGGCCCATCTCCCCGGGGCCGTTTCAGCCAAATTTCGTTTTGGTTCTGTTATCTTTTATTGCATGCTTTAGCAAGGGTTTTCCCTGCTTCAACGAGTTTTTCTTCGGACAGGGAATCGGGGCGCCCCCTGACAAGGACGGGCGAGGCGATCTCTTTGAACTTGAATGAACGGGCTATTTTTTGCACCGAATCCTTAGCGCTCCCCCCGCCTCCGTGGGTGACAAAAATGACGCACGGCTTGTCCGTTACCTCCCCCTGAGTCGGGTAAAATGTCCGGTCGAAAAAATCCTTCACACCCCCGGCCATGTAGGAAAAGTAATCGGGCGTACCGATGGAGATACCGTCGCAGCCGCGAAGGTCATCGGCATCCGCGTCCAATCCTTTTTTCAGCATCACTTCCGTTCCCTCGACACTCTCAGCCCCTTTTGCTACCGCGTACGCGGCTGCTTCCGTGTTGCCGCCTAACGAATGATAGACAATCAGTATTTTTGCCATAATCTCCTCTCTTTTATTTTAGGGTTTCACTTTTGCTGTTAGGTAAATGATAGGATGTTCGTTGCGAAGCATCAAGATGTGATGGGTATAACATTTCAAATCCCTGGACGGGGTACAAGAAAACATAGATTATATGATATAAAGAAGAACGAGGAGGAAACATGACAAAAACAATATTGTTCGGGCTTGATTCTGAAGTTGTCGATGACAAGAGAAAAAAACAGGTCAAAAAAAGAACTCCCGATAGAGAAATTCGGATATCAAAAAAATATGAAGAGATAGAACAGTATATCGATTCCATCGAGATTGCCGTGGGTGATGTACCGAGAGAAATCCTTCTCAATGCACCCAACCTGGAATGGTTTCAGCAGTGGGGTGCGGGTGCTGACTGGCTTATGAAATATCCCGATGTAAAAAAACGGGACCTTGTCATTACAAACGTCTCCGGTGTTCACGCCATACCGATCAGTGAACACATGCTGGCATTCATGTTCTGTTTCGCCCGCGGATTTCACCGGGCCATTCCGGCCCAATGGAAAAAAGTGTGGGAACCGACACGGACCCAGCCGATCTTCGAACTGAGAGGAAAGACGGTTGTAGTGATCGGAGTGGGCGCCATCGGCAGCGAGTTTGCCAGACTGTGTCACGGGCTGGGCATGAACGTTATCGGTGTTCGGAGGCATCCGGACCATCCCCACCCCTCTATCGAAAGAATGGTCGGAACCGCGCAAATACGGGACGTTAT
>CAZJBZ010000161.1:0-9590 GCA_964543975.1 uncultured Spirochaetales bacterium | reverse complement strand
ATGCCGAAACATAACTGGACCCCTACATTCATCCTCGCATGGTTAAAGTATACAGATGACCTTCATTAACAATTCCGGATTTAGTTAGTGCAATACCTGTATGGGGCTCAGTTGAAAAGAAGTATGACAATGAAAAAACTTCACACATATCCCCTACTTTTTTATGTAAATCTCCTGCCTTTATCCAGTTTCCTCCCAGGCTACTCATTTCTGCTTTTGGATTTTTTACCCAAAGCAAGGGGGATTCTGAAAACAAAAGACCACCACTATTCTCTAATAAGATTCCTTTTCTAACTGTTACTTTTACTGATTTATGCTGTGTTTCTTCAATCTTTTTTATTTCAACGTCGTCTGTATACCATGAATAAGGTGCCGGGATATAGAAAATATCGTTTTTAAAAAATAAAGGTCCCAAAATATTAAAATTCGGAGGGTTATGCGACTTTCCAATTTCATCTATTAGTGCTTGATCTACTTCTCCTCTATTATAATCTTGAAACGAAATATTATTCTGCAGCAGATATGTCGTTCTAACGGCACCTTCTAGGGTAGAAATTTGAGGAGGGAAATGAGAAGAGGTAACATGCTGTTCACCTCTATTCATTGGTTCCGCACCTCTAAAAAACAGAGTATCTATTGGACGTATTACATACCAATTAGTCACTTTGTCCTCCTTTATCCTGGATAAAACCTGCTATTATAAGACCTTCGGGTGTAAACCGTTGTTTAATTCCATTATTTGTTTCTTTTTGAAAAGCAATCAGTCGCATTTGTTTTGCGAAAGTTTCAGGCATTTCTATATGAAAGCCCGATCTTTTTATTTGGTCCAAGAGAAACTTCTCTGTTAAATTTTCAAAATTATCTTTATTAAGAAGCTCCTCAATACCGATTCGGAATTGTTCCAATCT
Organism: uncultured Spirochaetales bacterium; assembly: GCA_964543975.1. Taxonomy (GTDB): domain Bacteria; phylum Spirochaetota; class Spirochaetia; order SPDA01; family CAZJBZ01; genus CAZJBZ01. Next base: position 8,682 of record CAZJBZ010000161.1, on the reverse strand, counting down.
ATACACTAAAGAAGAAGAAATTGCTTCTCGCTTGTTTTCAGTTTTTATTTTGTTTCCAATTGATTGGAAGGCTTCCCACGTTTCTTCCTCATTCCATTTACGTACAAAATATCTTGATCCTCCGGAACGTTTTTTAAGCTCGATGGCACATGCATTCCTGCCCGCTTCCTCTTTTGCCTTTTTATCGAGCAAGCTGTGCGCGCGTACAATCATACTTTTTAAATCTTCTTTGTGATGGCATATAAGTATTCCGCCCGAAATAGATATTTTTTCCCCATTACCTAGTCCAATTGATAATTTTCCTTTTTCACCTTCCCATATCTTAATTGTGCTTATATTCTCGTCTTCTTCAATAATATTGAAAAAAGAGTTGTAATACTGCTGTATTTCCATGGCAGCCGGTAGGGCTGTATCTACAGGCATAATTGCACAAACATCATCCCCACCGGCATAAATCAATTTCCCTTCGTGTTTCTTTACAATCGAATCTACTCCATATAATGAAAAATCAGTCAACGCTTCCGATATTGCGGAATGAGTAGCAGGACTTAAAAGCCTCTTTCTTACAGCAGGCTTTTTATGGTTAAAAATCTTATTCCATATGTCGACATAAATATTTTCTATATCGTTTTCAGAGCTTTGCAACTTTTTTATAATTTTAGGGTGAAGCACCGTTTCCCATAATGCATCAATGTTTTTACCTCCAACTAAGTCACCCATTTTATCACCATCCATTAAAAGAATGGCATAGTATCTATCTCTGTTATCCGTTCCGGTTATTTTTTCTTTATGCAGCTTTTCAGCCTCTCTTATCTTTTCATCCTCATCAATTATTCTCTCTCGTTTATACCAATTATACAAAGACATCCTCGTAGTGGACGGAAAAGAATCAATCCCTTGAAATGTATCATGGAGAATATGATCGGACGTCTTATCGAATAATCTATAAGCTATTCTTTTCGTATAACACAAAGAACACAGCCTCTCATTATCTTTTAAATCAAGTGCATTATCCTTGCCGGCTTTCTTCCAAAAAGACTTAATAGTATCCTTATATACCTGCACAGATTCTCCTTCTTTATGGGGTATATCATGCAGCACTTCGAATTCTCCGCATTGAATACATTTCTCTCCAGGCTCCTTCGGTCTGTTGACTTCTCTTTTTGCTTTCGATGCTGCTAAAGCTGCTTGAGTAAGCGAATGACTGATGGAATAAAGCTGTCCTATACTGTAATGTTTCCAATCTTTTTTACTAGAAATATTTTCAAACAAATTGCTAATTTCTAAAGGAGCATCAATAACATCTTTCGGTAATAGCGAATTGAAGTTGTCTTTATTTTCCGACTCAACCAACCTTACACCCGCCCATCTGAACTCCCAAAAATTCTCCATTTGTCTATCAAAGATTTGTTTCAGATACATCTTCTTTTCCTGCTCATGAAACGCATACGATGTAAGATAATCCATTGACATTTCTTTAACTTCATTCCACTTTTTTTTTATGGCTTTTTTTATTTCCTCCGCACAGTATTCCATATTGTCAATTGGAAGAAGGAAAACAAACTTATTTGGTAAAGACGCTATCCGCTTTGGTTGTTTTTTCCAAACTCTAACATCTATTGAACTAATATCTCTATTTAAATAGGTATTTACAAGCGGTTGGTCGACTAGCGACGGATATAAAACATGATCAGGTCCCAGATTTTCCATAATCCAGCGAATACCTTCAAACGCTAACCAGGACAAAAGCACTGACCCGGTCCAAAAGTCCCGTAATTTCCTCGCCGTACTAATAAAAGATTGTACCGGCCCTATGCTAAAAACCATCATTCCCACTTTCTTATAACTTCCACTCAAATGTATGCATGAATAAATAGCAGAGGTTAATGCATTATGGTTCCAAATTGAATGGTCCGGTATTCGAGTATCTGCGGGGATTTTATGCCAAAGCGCCCCTAGCCCTCCTATATTCTGCTCGGCAAGCAATACTCTTAACGCAAAATGGATATAAGAAAACACTTCTTTAATATAAGTGGGATGATTTTCACTCTGCTTATTCTTAAATTCATTTGATAGAAACGATACGATATCCTCATTAATTTTTTTTGCTGCTTCTTCCTCACCCCTGTTTATATATTCTTTAGGCAATTTTAGTTCAAAAGGTGTGTGTATAGATATTGGATGAGTTATTTTTGGATTAGAAAAAAAGGATACTGCCCCACTTTTACTTTCATCCTCTTTATATCCTGGGAATTGCCCTCTTTCAAACCCTGAGGCAATAATGTCCGCCTGTTTATAGTACTCTTCATTAGGCATCTGAAAACCCAAAACATTGGCAATGTTTTGTGCTCTATCTAAATGTTTAGGTATATACAATGCCTTATCAATTGGGTCATGGAGGTAGGCTACACATTTCGTTTCCCAATATTCTCTGTTGTTCGTATCTAAATCTTTCATTGAGCACCTCCAGAGTGTAGTCTTTTATTTCCTTTTCTAAGTTTGTGTGTTTTTAAAAAATCATTGAAGTTACGAGGATATTTTTTATCGTTATGTAATTTATCATTGTATTTATGTGACAAAAAAAGTATTTGTCTCTGAAATAAGCTTTGAACCAGCATGGTTTCTAAGTTCTCTCTGCTGTCCCCGGATCCTGGTTTCGTAGTAGGGTAAGTTATAATTGGGTAAAACGTAAAATCAATCGCACCGTTTTTATCAGCATCCGCAGAATAGGACAGTACATATCCACGCTCAAAATCGGAAACAATACTATCCGATTTGTTGCAAAAATCTTCATTCTGGGATTGCACACCTAAAAATTCTAATAATTTAACCGCCTTTTTTTCAGGTCTTTTTCTTCTAAAGGCATTATCAATAGAATCATGTAAATAAGTAGCAAGTTTGCTTTTCCAATATATTTGTAGATCGTCATACAAAACTGTCATTATTTGACTACCTCCATTTTTTCTTCGATCTTTTTTAGCATTTTGTTGAAAATTGTTTTATTAGCGGTATTGAGCATCTCTTTAGTAGGAAGAAAGCTTATTTTGCCACGATATTTATTCCCTTTCGTTTTTGTAACATGCAAAAAGAAAGGTTTAGCCTGTCGCTTTTTTTTATATTCCGGAGGAGCATCCCGTGCAACAATAGGCAGGGCAATTTTCGAACGTGCTCCAAATTGATGTGTTCTTTCTAACGATAAACGAGCTTCTTTGTATATTAGTCCGATTCTTGAAAGAGTTTCATCCCATGTATCAAAAAGTTTTTCCGTACGAAATAACCTGCTATCTCGGTTCAACTTGGTAAAATTTGCCGTTTCATGTTTAAATATATCTGTAATATTAGGTTGTTTTTCGTTATTAATTTTAAACGAACCAAAACCGTTTCTACTTTTCGAACCTATTCCGCCGAACATTGAAAAAGCAAACAAAGCTTGTTTAATTTCATTTTCATAGAGTAAAGGAAATCTTATCTTTATTTCATATGTGCTGCCTGGCGTAATATAAGGTCTGTTATCACATCCTACAGTTAAATATTTTAAAATATACCCTTGATATGAGTGGCCTGGGATGGAGAAAGATTCTCCTCTTAACTCGTGATTATCTTTTTCTACGTTCAGTGGTGTTATATGTATAAAAACCTTCGATTTCTTTTCAGTATTACCAAACAAATCACCTTCTTTCTTCTTCATGGATTCAACACCTTCAAATTCATGGGTTGCTCTCCACCAAAACCGTAATAAACCCTTCAAGGTTGGTTCCCTTAATTCTGCTTTGCTTGTCTCTGCTCCGGAAACAAACATTGGCGTTACAACTTCTATATTAAATGTTTTCTCATCTAATCCAATATACCTGCCAACATAAAATTCCATCTCCGTCTTCCTCCTTTTTCTATCAACTATCTTCCAGAAACCCTAACACGATCTGGGACCAAAGCTCAAAATTTTCTTTTTGCGACATAATTCTCGCAAGTGATGACCAATACGGTTGGTAGAGTTCTTGCCCCGGACTGACACTTTCATGCGAAGAAAGGCAATATTCGTAGACCAATCCCAAGTGGACTTTCCCTACTTCCGAAAGTTCTTCGTTTATAAGGCCCAAAAAACGGACACTACCTAACTGTTGTTCAATTCCTAATTCCTCTGCGAGCTCTCGACTAATTCCTCTCCGAATCGTTCTTTCTACCTGGAAATCCGCATCACCTACATCAGTATTATTTACATGCCCGCCGATTCCAAGGGAGAGCTGGGCGTGCAATCTCGCCTCCGAGCCGGCCCGTTTATAGGTAAGAACATCGCCTCGAATGTTTCTTACCACCACATACGGAATAAGCTGCTTGTAGGACGGATCTTCTTCCGCCTTCCGCCGTTCGAAGAAACCACAGTGACCATCTTTAAATACCGTTGAGATCTCCTCCCATTGCATCTTTACAGAAACCTTCGGGGCCAAAAATCGTTCCGGAATATTATTTCGTGCAAGACATAAAATGAACTCACTCATGTAATACACTCCCTCTTTTCTGAAATAGCTTTAATAGTGAAGACTCGGAATCCAGAAGAAGTCGCTTGCGGGTATCATGATCGATAAAAGCGGATGAAAAGCCGTTTTTAATCAACTGTAAAACTTCCATTACCGCAAGCCCTCCCCGGGAGAGCGTTGCCGCTTGGTGTAATTCTCGGGAGGGGGTGGTTCGACTGATCCCTAAATTGTCGGTATTAACTGATACTTTCAATCCCTGATCAAGAAATTGTTGTAGAGGATAATACGAATGATTAGGGAAGCCTACAATCTGTTTGTTACTGGAAGGGCACATCTCTATGCCTATTCCGCGATCTAAAAATTTTTGTGCTAATTGAGGATTATTACCTAAGCTAAGCCCATGCCCGATGCGTTCCGCACTCAAGTAATAGACTGCTTGCCAAATATTTTCAGCCGGGTTGTTCTCTCCGGCATGAATGGTTATATGCATACAGTGGTCCATAATCGGTAAAAAAGCCTCCCGTAACCGGGACGGCGGTAATTTTTTCTCATCCCCGGCTAAATCTACACCTACAAGACAATTACTCCCTCGATGGTCGATTAATTCCGTCAAGAAAGAAAGCACGCGGTAGACCTCACTCAGTTCTCTATGCCTACTTGCAATAACAATTATGCCGCTTTCGATTTGGCTTTTAAAATTTTCTAATTCTTCTTCGATAAATCCATACGCCTGCGGCGCAGTACATCCACCTCGGGTATAATTATGAGGTGAACAACGCAATTCCACATATTTTACATTTTCGCGGACCAGCTTTTGCAGTGTTATTTGTACTGCAGCTCGTATGGTCTTCTCCGATTGTAAGAGAGCGGAGCCCTGTAAATCTCCGAGTCTCTCGTAGGCTTCTATTCCGACGCCATAAAAATTTTCTTCATGGGCATAGGGGTCCCATAAGCATTTCTCCAAAATGGGGGGATCGTCTTCGAAACAAAGAAGAAAACCACACACCGTAATAGGTGGAGGAATCTCCGGAAACAGCTTTGCGCGTAAATCCCGGACATGCGGGCCTGCAATGGCGGCTTTGATCTCTTCGAGGTCCCTATGCTCAACTAACCTTCTCCACCATTTCCTTTTTTCCCGAAAACCTTTATGCTGCTTTTCCCAGAACGCCACCTCCTCTCTATGGCAGGCAGCTACATTAACGGTCTCTGCAATGGTAAGTGATCCGCCTAAATGACAATGCAGTTCCGCTTTGGGTAACTGTTGTAACAAAGACAATTCCTCTTCTTTTTGGCCCGGGTCTACACCGATGTGCGTATCGCGCAGGTCTTCGATAGTGTTGGGTGGCAAAACAAAAAGCCTGGAATAATTATTGCTTTCTTTTTCTATAAAGGTTGTGTCGAAAACATGATGGAAAAAGAGATTAGAAGCGTAGTAGAGGGTACTCTCTACCTCTTCCGCTAAGGCAGTGCTTGCTGCAATCCCGTTAAGGATGTTGGTTTCGCTCGGCCATGGAAGATTGTAAAGGCTTGCATCAATATGGTAAGAGAGCCGATTTTCCGGATAACGTCCAACCACCACCGGCATAAAGGCAGCCGCTACCTCCTCACACGGCGGATGGGTTAATTGTTGCGGTTGGGGATTACGAAAATCCGTTGGAATGTTCCGATCGGTAATATGGATAAGGAGGCCGGGGCCGAAAAAAGAGGCGGCATACTGAATATCAGAACTCATCGTTTTACGTCCGCCCACTAAAGAAAAAAGCATAGGAGTCTTTTTCCCGATTGTTTGCCGTCCCATTAATGTTAACCGTAGAACAGCATCTCTCATCTCGAGGCACTGTTCCGGATCAAAAAGATCAACAATACTTTCTGTTGTCCAAAATTTTATTTTTGTAGTTATGCCGGTCGAACCGATCCATTCTTTGACTTTTTCTATCGTATTGAGTGATTCTTCGCTCTGAGTTGCAACAATCCAGATTTCATGTGAGCTAATAACCGAAAACTGCTTGCGTAATGCATCGATCTTTGCCTTGCGAGGATGATTTGCGAAGAAGTCATATTGACTCGGGTCCAGAAACCCGATCAACTCCGGGATAACCGCCCACGACTGGCCTAACGTTGTTATTGCTATATTCATGCTTCAGCCCCATTATCAATAGCAATTTTACCGAAACCGAATACAGGGTTTTTCCCCGCGTGAAAAATCTCCGCGCCATGTAATAACGATTTTTCAAATGGCGTCACATGACCTTCTATATCGAATGAACCTAACACACCGCCCATTCGCAGTCTGTCCTGCTGACGCGAAGAAAAGTACGAGAAATCTTGCCACGTAAGGTTACGTTCCGTTATCGCCGTCTGTCGTCCAAGACTTTCTTTTGTATGGCCGAATGAAAGATAGTTCCCGTAATACGAAGCCAGTATCGCTGCCCTTCTCTGAATCGAATTAATGAAATCGATATATGAAAAATCGCTCCCGTACTTTCCGCCGTATTTAATGCGCAACGGTGAAAGGAGGGAGACTCGGATGCTTATCAGCTCGGTTTCACCGGAACCCTCCTTGGTCGCCGGAACAGCCCATTCCATCGGTTTCACCGTTGTATCGACATTGTCATCATCAATAATCAGTTCTCTTCCTTGACAGGAAACTGACTCGATGGCGAACGGTATTCTCTTTTTAAATATTCCCTGCTCACCCGCCCGTTTTAATGCAAAAAACAGATAGGGAAAGTATTCAATGCCTTTACCGAACAGCGTAACCAGTAATTCAACGGAATTTAGACTCGTTTGCATTCTTGTCGGACTAAACAGGGTAAAGGGATGGGGTGCCCGGTTACGTCCTTTTAACATGACATCATCCTTATCAATGGGTGATTCAAACAGAAAGGAGTAAACACAGCTCTTTTTCAGAGAACAGTCCCCGCACTTCCGCCCTCTAAATAGACAACTCATCCTTTTTAATTGATTTCCCAAGACACTGCGGAAGATAAACGCAGGCATTGATGAAAAGGTAATCTCTTCCGTACATCGGAGAGAAAAGATATACTGCTGATAGGAAAGTGTCGCCATGATATTGGCTCCCCTTAATTTAAGCATAAAGGTTTTCCATATTTTTTCAATTATACTTTCGTATACTGTCTCAAGAAAACCAGCAATAAAAAAAAGCAAAAGGCGTGCCAAGCTAAAAAATATCCATTTTGCGCCTCTATCCGGTGGTGTTTATCCAAATTTACCGAGAATGATGTAACTTATTTCCATGGTCCGGTAACTTTCGTTACGCTCTCGACTCGGGAACCATGGGAACCGGGGTCTTCCTCGACAGATATCACTCCCCTACCATATCCAGCTCGGATAGCGTTTTCACAACCGAATTGATGTCCGCGATATCGAATGTTTCGACATCTTTGACAAGTCGGTTTCCTAAAAGGATGAGCTTTTCAAGATTGAAGGTTTCTCCTGTCTCCACGAGGTGACGGCCGAGTTCGTCCGCGTCGTCTATGGCCACGGCGTTCATCAATCGCTGCTGTAACGGTATAATGACGGTTTTCACAGTCTCGAGGAGCTCATCTGCTGCTGCGCCGCCCCGATCAAGAAAGGTCTTCACTTCATCGTGGAGGGTGGGGGAATGCTTTGCTTCGATTATCCGGTCAAAGCCGGCTTGTGAAGAGGCTGCCGCCGCCTGTGCGTCGGAAGAGGAGGTCGCAGCGGCCTGGGGTGCAGCTCCGTGCTCACTGTCCGGTACCGGTTCTTCCTCGCTGTATTCCAGGTAGCGCGACATTGCAGCAAGCAGGACCCGCTTTTTGATCGGTTTTTGCAGATAGCAGTCAAACCGCTTTTCGATTTTGGCCTGCTCGCTTTTCATTGCAGAAGCGGTCAATGCGATAACAGGGACATGATTGAGGTTTTCATCGTTTTTAATGATTGTAGTCGCCTCATAACCGTCCATTTCGGGCATGCGCAAATCCATAAGAACAAGGTCCGGTTTTACCTCCCGTGCCCGCTCCACCCCGACGCGACCGTTTTCAGCTTCAACCAGGCTAAGGTTCGTCCCCCGCAGATAATTGCGGACCACTTCCCGGTTCGTCTCGATATCTTCGACAATGAGTATTGTCGCGGGCGCGAACAGGTACGTTCCGGCGTTATCTTCCGGCGGACCGGCTTGGGGGACCGAATCCGTTACGGCAACGTTCCTAAGCGTCAATGTAAA
>CAZJBZ010000160.1:0-9627 GCA_964543975.1 uncultured Spirochaetales bacterium | reverse complement strand
GCTCGTCAGCGATAAGCAGATGCGGCTCGCACGATAAGGCCATCGCAATCATAGCACGTTGTCGCATACCACCGCTGAATTGATGGGGATACTCATTTACTCGTTTCTCCGGACTCCCGATACCCACTTTGCGCAAGTACTCTATAGCCTGTTCTTTAGCCGTTTTCTTATCGAAAACTTTGTGGATGAGAATGGTTTCTACGATTTGCTCACCTATGGTATACACGGGTGTCAGGGAGGTCATCGGTTCTTGAAAAATCATCGCAATTTCATTGCCCCGGATACTGCGCATTGTTTTACTGTTCGGTTCTAGGTCGGCGATATTAACAATCTCATTGTTTTTTTTGTGGTAAGTAATTGAGCCTGCAACTAATTTACCTCTCGGTCGTTGGATGAGCTGCATCACGGAAAGTGCCACCATACTCTTTCCGCAGCCGCTTTCACCGACGATTCCCAATATCTCTCCTTTAAAAAGATTAAAATCGACCCCATCGACGGCCTTTACGATTCCTGCTTCCGTAGCGAAATGGGTCCGCATGTCTTCAACCTTAAGCAGAATATCCTTCACAGTTTTTCCTTACTCTCCATCGTGATTTACTCTTTCTTAATACTTATTCCCTTCAAACTCGACATAGGGATACTCGGCAATGGAGCCGTCTTTTTTTCGATGATTGAAAGCGTGCCTCCCGGGACCGACGATGTCCCGCTGGCCCCAGCCGGTTATCGGCTGTTTGCTACCGTCTAGTGTCGGGTCCACATATTTTAAAAAGAATTCTTCAAGTTCGCCTCTCAATTCCGATATTTTTGCTTTTTTCTTATCGTCCGAAAAGAGATTGTTTCGTTCATCAGGATCATTATTCAAATCATACAACTCGTTAGGACCGTAAGGATATCGGTGGACATACTTCCACTCTTTCGTCCGTATCATACGGACCGGCCCGTATTCATCAAAAACGACAACGTTATCCCGGAAATCGTTCTGTTCACCGGTCAGAATTTGAAGAAAACTTCTTCCCGGCAGATTTTCTTTTTCCGGATTTTCCGCTCCGGCACACTCTAAAAGAGTGGGCATAATGTCATATTGACTCACCAAGGCATCACTTACCGTTCCGCGCCGTACAACTCCAGGCCAACTGAATATCCCCGGTACTTTTACAGATGTATCGTACATATTAATTGGGAAAGTGCCGTTACCCTTACCCCAGATACCGTGCTGCCCGCAATTAAAGCCATTATCGCTTACGAAGCAAACCAAGGTATCTTCACGTAATCCCATCTCTTCCAACTTGTCCAAAATACGTCCTACATCTTGGTCCATTGCAGTTATTGAGGCGTAATAGTGTTTTAAATTTTCCCGAGGATCATCCATTTCACGCTCGTTCAAGTAGGTCCAACGATGGTCTGGTTCTTGCGGTACCGATTTAAACGTGCATTCATCATATGATTCGACAATCTCCTGCGGATGGTTGTTTTTCCAGGGACGATGGGGTGCGTTATAATGGACACTTAGATAGAAAGGTTTAGGACCATTTCCATGCTCTTTTATAAATTTAAGTGCATCATCTGTAATGATGTTTGTCAGATACCCTTCGGTTTTTTCCGGCTTTCCGTCTCTAATCATGTCGGCATGATAGTAGCTGTTTGCAGCGTTCTCAAATACAAACCAATGGTCGAAACTTTTTTGAGGCTTCCAGCTGTAGCCCATATGCCATTTCCCGCTGATACCACATACATATCCGTTTTTTGATAGGATATCAGTGTAAGCGGTCATACCATCCAGATATTCAGTGTTTCGGCCAGTTCCTCCTATTTTCATCCAATCGTTCGGACCGTTCCCTCCAACAATCCAATCATGTACACCATGCTGGGACGGGATCCGTCCGGTCAAAATTGAAGCACGTGCGGGAGAACAGACGGGAGAAGTACAAAAAAAATTATCAAACCGTGTTCCAGTGTAAGTCAGTCGGTCTAAATTTGGTGTCCGTATATCCTTATTACCGGCACACCCCATCGCCCAATTTCCTTGGTCATCAGTGAGAATAAAAACAATATTTGGTTTTTTTTGATCGCCACACATTTAAAACTCCTGTAATAATTTTGAAACTATAATTTAGAATGCGGTCCGGTTGTGTCTCGAACAATTAATCTTGAATTTAAAATTATTGTTCTAGCTTCCCCGTTATACCGTCTCCCTATCCTATCTAATAACAACCTAACAGCGGTATGTCCTAGCTCTTCCATTGGTTGAGCTATAGTAGTGAGGGGAATCATACTGTATTGAGCTAATACATTATTAAAACCCATTACAGAAACATCATCAGGTATTTTCCTCCCGTTTTTATACAGTGTTTGCATTGCTCCTAAAGCAAGTGCATCACTAGTTGCTAGTATAGAGCTGAAGGAAGAGCCATTATCTATGGCTTCTTGAGTCATCCTCACTCCTTCAGCAATGCTGTAATCACTCTCCATGATTATTTGATCACTTTCATTTAGACCAAAATTGCGAACAGCCCGCAAAAACCCGTTTTTTCTATCTAGTTCACCATATGATAGTTCATTTGATTGTACTGTTGGATATTTGCTGAGATATAAAATCTTTTTATGATTTAATTGAACAAGGTGTTCAACTGCCATATGTACGGATTCAATATTATTAGGTGCAACTCGATCAATTCCTGGTAAGTCAAAATACCGAGGCACCATTACTATTGGCAATCCATAAGAAGATAATTCCGCAACTTCTGTTTTTTTTATTTTTGAGGTCGAAATGATGGCACCGTCAACTCTTCTTTGATTAACAGCACGTAAGGCCCGAATTATATCATCTCTATTATTCACGTTTAAAGTCAACGTTTCAAAATCATAAAAAGCTGCTTCTTCATCTACACCTTTAGCTAAAAAACCGAAGTATGATGAGATAAAAGGTGCCGTGCAAATGTGAGCGATAATTGTCGTTTTTTTGGTACGAAGGTTTTGGGCGCTTAAATCTAAATGGTAGTTTAGTTTCTTTATCGAAGAAATGACCTGTTTCTTAGTCGCATCTGCCACATACCCATTCCCATGAATAACCCGACTTACAGTAGCAATCGAAACATTTGCGTCTTTAGCGACATCTTTAATTCGTGGTCTCATAATAGATTGTAAACGATTACCTTTTTTTTCTTATTATAATTCATTTCAATATAATAATCTATTTTTTATTATCATCATCTTTATTTTTTATTTTATGGTATCGTTTACATATTGTACCACACTTTTTGCCCCTGTCAAGAAAAAAATTCACTACTCAATCCTGTTTCACGATAGACAAATATATAAATTGTAAAAGCATCGATTATTAAGGTTGGTACACTGCCCTCTGGCTCTGGCTGCCGATACCTTCTATTCCGCACTCGATAACGTCTCCAGGTTGTATGAATACCGGCGGGTCCTGCCCTAATCCAACTCCGGGAGGTGTCCCGGTGCTGATGACATCCCCCGGAAGCAAGGTCATAAAGCGGCTGATATAACTAATCAGGTATGGTATACCGAATATGAGCTCCTTCGTGGAACTTTTTTGTCGACCCACTCCGTTTACCGAAAGCCATAGCGGGAGTTCATGCACATCATTAATTTCATCCGGAGTGGCCAGAAAAGGACCGATGGGAGCAAAAGTGTCCGCACTCTTGCCCTTAACCCATTGCCCGCCTCTCTCAAGCTGCCATTCACGCTCGCTGTAATCGTTGTGGACGGCATACCCGGCGATATAATCAGTTGCATCGTCAATGCTGATATCGCGTGCCGTCCGCCCGATGACTACCGCCAGTTCGACCTCCCAATCTGTCTTTCTTGAACCATGCGGTATGACAAGGGGATCATAAGGTCCGGAAAGGGCGGTCGTACTCTTGAAGAACAGTATCGGTTCGGAGGGAAGTTCCGCGCCCGACTCGCGCGCGTGGTCCGCGTAATTGAGGCCGATACACACGATCTTACTCGGTCGGGCGACACAGGGACCTAAACGCTCCTCCGGATCGATCTCCGGGGCGTGCGCCGCATGATGTTTAATCCAATCGGCCAGTTCGGTCAGTCCGCTGTTTCCGAAGAATTGCTCATCAAAATCATGAAACGCCTCCGAAACAGCTATACGCCGTTCATCGACAATAACACCCGGCCGCTCCTTGTCTTTCGGACCGAATCGTATCAACTTCATGTCTGTACCTCCATATCAGTGCAAGTGTATTTTACCGCCGTCGACCGTGTAGGTACTCCCGGTAATGAACGAGGCCTCGTCACTACAGAGGAAGAGGGCAACTACCGCCACCTCATCCGGTTTACCCATCCTTCCGATCGGTTGATCTACCGAAAGTTTTTCGAACATTTCGGCCTGACGGTCGGGGTAGTTCTTTGCGATGAAACCGTCGACAAAGGGGGTGTGAATACGGGCAGGGACCAGTGCATTACACCGAATTCCGTACTCGATAAAATCCTTGGCAACCGAATAGGTCATTGCCGATACCGCGCCTTTACTGGCGGAGTATGCAAACCGGTCACCTGCGGCCAGTTCGACAACGGTGGATGCCATGTTGAGAATCACGCCGTCACGTTCCGCGGTCATGTGTTCCAGCGCAATCTTTGTGCAGTTGGCAACACCAAGCGTATTAACCTTCATGATACGCATAAAATCGTCACTCGATGTGGTAAGCGCGTTACCGACATGCGCAACACCGGCATTGTTTACCAAAATATGCATTCTGCTGTGTCGTGCGAGAATTGTATCGAACGCACCGCGTACCGAAAACTCATCACTAACGTCGCATGTCATTCCTTGGGCATCATATCCCAACCCGCGAAGTTCCTTGCATATTTCATCCAAGGTAGTAGGATTGATGTCGAGAATTTCTATGGCAGCACCATGCGCCCCGAAGCGGTGTGCAATCGCCAGCCCAATTCCTGAAGCACCACCGGTGATAACGGCCACTTTTCCTGAAAAATCAAATGCGGATGACTTCATACTGTCTCCCCCTGCCGTTTTATGACTCATGATCGAAGTTCCATCTCATTGCCTTTCTCATGCGATTCCTTTCGATTGCATGAACTCAAAGCTTGTCTTAATGCTCTGCAGAGAAGGATACTCTTCACAGTTCTGCTCCAGGACATACCATTCCACACCCGCAGACTCCGCTGCCCGGAATACGGCGTCCCAATCGATGGTTCCGGAGCCGATTTCCGTGTTCTGATACTTGTCTTTGTTTTTGTGCTGATCTTTAATGTGGAGAAGCGGCACCCGTCCGCTATATCGTTTTATATACTCTACCGGGTCCTTGCCGACGGCAGTGATGAAGTAGGTGTCCAACTCCGCCTTTAGCAGGTCCGCATCGATCTGTTCGAAGATATAATCATGCGCTTCCATTCCATCGACATTCTCTTCAAATTCATTGGTGTGGTTGTGGTAAGAAAGACGAAACCCTGCCTGCCGGCACCGTTCCGCAATTGTCGCGATCTCTTCGACCCGCTTCTTCCAGTTCTCCGAGGTGCCCCGTAGGTTTTCGGGGATGATCGGGATGGCCAAATCGCTGTTCCCGATTTCTTGATGGTAAACTGCGACTTGATCGAACTTGTCCCTTAAGTCGAGAAACGGTACATGCGCGCCCATTGCCTTGAGTCCGGTGCCCTGTAATATCCGCTTCAGCTCGGAGGCGGCGGGGTACTTGGGAAACCACGTCTCTATCCCACGATATCCGATTTCCGCGATCGTCTTTAATGTGTTTTCTATACTCTTTTCCAGGCCGTCCCGTACCGTCCACAACTGTATTCCGACAGGTTTTTTCATCATTTTATTGCTCCTCTTAATTGATATGCTGGCTTGTCCACTATATCATTGGATAATATCAATACGGATAGATTTGTCAAGTTACCATGGGCCCTTCCGCCCCGAGCGAAACTCTTTTGATTATAACAGGTATCGTATTCCCTCAACCAATCCGCGAATTTCAGCTAAACCCTTCATCCTCCCGTACAGCGGATAACCCGGGTTACCGTTTCGTCGCGCGTCATCCAAAATGTTGTTGCCGTGGTCCGGTCTTACCGGGATATTATTAAGACCATGTCCTGTTTGGTTCCTGCGGATTTCTTCCTTAAGCATAACCAAAACAATTTCCGGTATGTTTATTTCACCTTCAAAGAGATAGTCCTCACTGAAATTACCGTATGTGTCCCTTTTAACATTACGTAGATGGAGGAAGTTGATCCGGGCGGCGGCCTGTTTCACGATTTCGGAAATATCGTTGAAATACCCCGCCCCCAGCGCGCCGGTACAGAGTGTAAGTCCATTGCTTGGAGAGTCATACATTCGCAATATCTCCATGATGTCATCAAAAGTGGAGACAATTCTCGGTAAACCGAAAACAGACCACGGAGGATCGTCCGGATGAATAGCAAGGTACACTCCCGCCCGTTCGGCTTCCGGAACAATCTCTTTGAGAAAATACTTCAGGTTTGTTTTTAATTGTTCTGAATTTATGTCTTTGTACGTAGCCAATATCGCTGAAAAATCTTCAACAGTGTAGCTATCCACGGAACCGGGAAGCGCCTTGATGATCGTATCACGTAAAACTTCGGTCCTCGTTTCATCAAGGTCTTTAAAAATAGTTTCGGCTTTTTCAACGATATTTTTCGGGTAATCATTCCACGCGTCTTTTCGTTTCAGGATGAATATATCGAAGACGGCGAACTCGGTAATATCAAATCTCAATGCTTTGGCCCCGTCCGGGAATGGGTATGTCAGGTTTGTACGAAGCCACTCTAATACCGGCATAAAATTATAGCAGACCGTTTGAATACCGGCCTCGCCGATGTTTCGTATCGATGTCTTATAGGTCTCGATATAACGACGATAGTCACCGCGTTTCTTTTTAATATCGTCGTGAACGGGAATACTCTCTACAACCGTCCACGTCATTCCCGCTTCTTCAATGCGCTTTTTCCGTACGGCAATCTCTTCCGGTGACCAAGCGTCACCGGTCGGAAGATGATGCAGGGCCGTTACTATACCGCTCGCCCCCGTCTGTCGGACTTCTTCTAATGTGATGGGATCATTAGGTCCGTACCATCGCCATGAATATTTCATAAGAGGCTCCTCTATTAACTAATAAATAATCCTGTCACAGGTTGAGGTTCTCTGATAGGTCCTAAATGGTTATGGAGTTCAAAAATATCACCCCGGTAGAGGGTCCTCTCCCACCAAAAAGGGTTTGAATTTTCGCAAAAACCTACTGCAATCACCAACATACAAGCTAAGTTCTTTTCAATATCTAAAATTTTCGATTCATTCTCATCAGCATTCACTACTCTGATAATTTCCTCTGAGCCTGTAATATTCAATTTATATTTTGTGGTAAAGACATTATAGAGAGAGCCCTCCAAATCTTTCTTATTCAAATTTGGACAATACTCGGCGATTATATAGCGATGTTCATAAATGACCGGTATATCATCCGCTAATCTCAGCCTGTCTACCATATATAATTCTTGATCATTTTCCACGGATAATTTTTGCTTTACAGCGTTTTCAATTTTTTTAGCTTTCATTTTTTTAAATTCTAAAACAGTGGTGGCAGGGGTCGTACCGGCTGATTTTGCCTTACTCGTAAAGCTGACTAACGCTTGTAATTCATAATCGAGTACGCCTCTTTTTACGAATGTCCCCACACCTTTACTAAATTCAAGAAGCCCTTCCGAAACTAAGTTGGAAAGCGCTTTATTGGCCGTGACCCTGCTTACATCAAACCGTTCACATATCGCTCTTTCAGTAAGAAATTTATCTCCCACTTTAAACTCTCCACTCTCGATGAGCTGTCTGAGAATTCTATTTAACTGTTGATATATAGGCTCCTTTACAAGAGAATCTTTTCCACTTTTCATTTTTCACTCCGGAATTATTAATGACGTTGCGGGCCTCGTAACGCGTTGATGAAAATTGCAATAAATTTATTAAATTATCCTTACTTTACAATTCTACAATAACCGTTGTATTGTGGCTTAACATCTAGACATTATAGGGAGTTAAATAATGAAAGACAATATCACCTTAGAAAAATTATTCGATATTAATGGAAAAATCGCGGCCGTTACCGGTGCGGGAGGTGCCCTTGCCGGGACTATTGCCGAAAGTTTGGGAGCATTGGGCGTAAAGACAGCAATTATAGATATAAACAAAGAAAATGCTGAAAAAAAAGCAGCCGTCATCAAAGATCGAGGAGGAGAAGCGGAAGCATTTGTTTGTGACGTATTAGATGAGAAATCCATCCAAAAGAGTTACGACAGTATCCGTGAACAGTGGGGAACTCCTGACTTCTTGATAAACGGTGCCGGCGGTAATGACGCGCGGGCAAGTACAACGAAAGAGTTTTTTGAAAAAGAAAATTTTGAAGATACGGAAAACTTGAATTTATATTCCATTAAGACCCAAGATTTTTCGAACGTCTTCGGGCTTAATTTTATAGGGACATTTCTTCCGACACGTGTTTTTACAAAGGGAATGATAGAAAAAGGGAGTGGAGCTGTAATAAATATCGCTTCCATGTGCTCAATTACTCCCCTCACAAAAGTTGTCGCCTACTCTGCGGCAAAAGCGGCCGTTGCCAATTTCACTCAATGGCTTGCCGTCCATCTCTCTCATGTTGGAATACGAGTTAATGCCATCGCACCCGGTTTTTTTATGACCGAACAGCTGCGGTTTCTTCATGTCGATCAAAAGACCGGAGAATTGACTCCAAGAGCACAGAAAGCTGTCGATCATACTCCGATGGGCCGTTACGGCGAGCCGGAAGAACTTGTCGGGACCGTTGTATGGCTTCTCTCGGATGGGGCACGGTTCGTTACGGGAACTGTTGTGCCGATAGACGGAGGATACTCTTCATATTCAATTTAAAAACGATTCCGCGGATTGTCCTGGCGGACCGCCTGCGGTTTCATATATTCGTAAAAAGAAAGTTGAATTACTTGACAGGCAACCTGCAATCAATTAATATGATGTGGACAAGCCACCATGTTTCTGAAATTTTATTTACAATCGGAGGATTTCGATGAGTAACGAACACTACAAAAGCCCGCTTCACGAAATGACACAGACAACACCAACCTGCCTGTGGAACGATTCCGCTTCCATACAGGAGTTGACCTATTCCATAGAACACGGCGCAGTCGGGGCCACTTGCAATCCGGTCATAGTGCTGCATGTCTTAGAAAAAGAGATGGACCTCTGGAAAGAACGCATTCAACAACTAATGGACGAGATGCCTAAAGCTACGGAAGATGAAATCGGCTGGCGTCTTGTCGAAGAAATCTCGGTAAAAGGGGCTGCCCTCCTTAAACCGATATTCGATAAGCACAAGGGGAAAAACGGAAGACTCTCAATCCAGACCGATCCTCACTACTATAAAAATACACAGGCTATAGTGGACCAGGCCGTCAGGTTCAGTAATTTGGCGGAAAACATGATCGTGAAGATACCGGTAACCAAAGCAGGTGTCGCAGCGATCGAGGAGGCGACCTACCGCGGCGTCAGTATCAACGCGACCGTCTGTTATACGGTACCGCAGTGTATCGCGGTAGCTGAAGCGGTTGAACGGGGACTGCAGCGTCGGGAAA
>CAZJBZ010000159.1:0-9729 GCA_964543975.1 uncultured Spirochaetales bacterium | reverse complement strand
GAGGTCAGCGGGGAACAGGTTAAAACCTACTTTCGGGAAGAGGCGATGAAATTGTCGGAAGAGCTGCGGCAGCATGTTGACTGGGATTTCCCCCTCTTATTCGGACCGGAGTTCCCGAACTGTTCCGGAGTGGCGTTAGGTTTCGACAGGCTTCTTATGTACTGTCTCGGTGTGAAGGATATAAGAAAAGTACTTATCCCGACCGGCGCGTGAGCCCCTAACACCGCGATTCACTGTACACCGGGATACTATGTGTTGCGGGGCCTGTCACGATTTACACCATACCCCAAACGTCTAAGCACGCGGCGGGCCGTTTCACGTTCATTCCATGGAATAGCCCCATCTTTGTACAGGATGCTCGATTCATGGCCTTTTCCCAGGAGCACAATGGTATCTTTCGGTTTTGCAAGAGATAATGCGTGAGTAATCGCCTTTTCCCGGTCGGGAATAAGAAACAACTCTTCGTCCGCTGTGAGTTTTGTACAACCCTCGGCAATGTGGAGCAAGATATCCATACCCGGTTCACCTCGCGGGTCTTCATCGGTAAGGATGACAATATCGGAATATTTTTCCGCAAGACCGCCTTGGATACTCCGTTTTTCTTTGTCCCGTTCTCCGGCCGATCCGAAAACGGTAATGAGCCGCCCCGCGCAATTCTCCTTGATCGAAGGGAGGATTTTGGAAAAAGAGCCGGGGGTGTGCGCGTAATCGATGATGACTGTAAACGGTTGTCCCTCATCGACTGTGTTCATCCTTCCGGGCGGCGGTCCCAATCGTGCTATCAAAGGCGGAAGTTCTTCTATATCGAGAGAAATAGTTTTTGTCACCGCTAATGCGGCGGCCAGACAATTTTCGACATTGAACATCCCCGGTAACGGCAGCTCAACTGCTACTGCCTGACGGTCATAATGCAGGAGGAACCGGCTTCCGTTCGGATGAAGATCAATCTCCGTCGCGTACATGTCCGCGTTCACGTCCGAAACGCTGTAGGTAAACACCGGCGCCGCTGCCGCCTGAAGAAAATAGTCCGCGTTAGGATCATCTTTATTAACTATCGCTGCGGACCCGCAGCCGGAGGCCGATAGAGTGCCGCCACCCAATTCTCCGTTCTCCGCGGTACGGTTTTTCGGTTTTAGTCTCCGGAAAAGGAGAGATTTATCGTAACGATATTGTTCGAAAGTGCCGTGGAACTCCAAATGTTCGTGGGTAATGTTGGTGAAAACGGCAACATTAAAATCGACATCACCTAGTCTATTGTTCCGCTCCGATAAACCGTGGGAGGTCGCTTCAATTACCGCGTACTGTTTATGTCGATCAACCATTTGACGAAGCAAAGCCTGTACCTCATTCGCTTCGGGGGTGGACTGCCGCAGTTCATTTTTTTCGACCGTATCTCCTGTTTTATACTGGACGGTGGAGAGAAAACCGGCCCTCCGCCCATGCAGTTCGAGGAGCCGATAGATGAGAAACACTGTGGTGCTTTTCCCGTCTGTCCCGGTCACTCCAATGGTGCATAACGACCGGGAAGGATAGTCGTAAAAGGCCGCAGAGACCGGTGAAACGGCCCTTCTCGGGTCTGATACCCGAATATAGGTGGTCCCCGACGCTCCCGGCCCCGATTCTCCTTTCCGTCCTAATTCGGAAAACGGTTTCGAATGAATAATAGCCTTCGCCCCCTGTTCTACGGCGGGAGTGATAAAGATATGCCCGTCGACATGCAGTCCTTCTAAGGCGAAAAAAAGATAATTGTTGTCTACTTTTCGCGAATCGTAGGCAAGACCGGCAATAAGGGGATCGAATGGGCCGTGTTGTTCAATGAGCTTGATGCCGGAAAGTAAAGTTGATAATCTTTTTTGTATCACGCGTGAATAGTAGCAGAGGAGTGATGGAGCATCAAGTTGATTTGGCCTCACATCCGTTTTTACGTTCCCAAATTATCGCCTATATCGGAAACAAGCGACGATTACTGCCTTTGATCGGTGAAGCGATCAATCGGTGCCCAATCGACAAAACAAAAGCTGTTTTTGTCGATCTTTTTGCCGGCAGCGGTGTGGTTTCACGGTTGGCAAAATATCTCCGCTTCAAAGTGATCAGCAACGATTGGGAAGATTATTCGTATATCATCAACAGTGCCTATATCGGTATCGATAGGAATGAGCTACCCCATCTGTTTCCGGACTTCGGCGGGTTGGGGGGAATACTCGACTATTTAAATAGTCTGCCGGAACCGGGTGCGGGAGAGCGTTATATTGCGGACCATTACACACCGGAAGACCACGATGTCGAAAAAGCCGACTTTAGACGGGAACGTCTTTTCTACACCAGAGAAAATGGTCTTATCATTGATAAAATTCGAAATGAAATTGATCGGCTTTATCCGGAGGAAGGTGAAGGGAGAAAGGCGAAAGAAAAGAACCTTCTTATTGCCCTTTTACTCTATGAAGCGGCAACGCATACCAATACATCCGGTGTTTTCAAGGCGTACCACAAAGGTTTCGGAGGCCACGGGAAAGACGCGTTGGGCAGGATCCTCGGCACGATATCATTGAAAGGGCCGGTTTTAATCGATTCTTCCCATCACTGTTCCGTATTCAAGCGTGACGCGAATGAATTAATTTTGAGTTCTCACCTTGATTGGGGAGAAGAGAGTATTACCTATATCGATCCGCCGTACAATCAACATCAATACGGAAGCAACTATCACCTTCTCAACACCATAGCCCGATGGGACAAACCGGACATCGATAACGGAAGAAATGGTGCAGGAGAGCTGTTGGTGAAGGCAGCGATCAGGAAGGATTGGGTCAGCACCAAATCATCCTACTGCTATAAGGGCCAAGCCTCGGAAGCTTTCTCTTCTCTTATCAAACACATTCCGTCCCGCTATCTCCTCATTAGCTACAGTACTGAGGGGATCATCCCTTTCGAGGAGATGAAAAAGATGTGCACCGAAAGAGGCATGGTGGACATCGTAACCAACGAGTATACGAAATACAGAGGAGGGAAGCAGTCCGTTTCTCGACTCAACAGCAATATAGAGTTCGTTCTCATTGTGGATACAGCCCGGCGACACTCTATTGTGCAGGAAGAAGAGCTGCGCGCGCTCTTAGAGAGGAAGAAGCTGGCAATAATGTTCGATAAAAAGTATCGCTTTCGTCTCCTGGAAAGAGAGTTTACACTGGACGTGACTCATAAAACGGTGACGGCGACTATTGACGGTCACGCGATTACCCTTTCCTCCCAGCATTTTATTTCACTCTCCTCGCCCCAGGAACTGGAACAACTCTCGTTTCAGGCATGCAGAGAATTGCGCGTTAAACTGGAAAAATGCGTGTGCCGGAATAAAGAAGAGGAATTGCAGGAACTGCTTTTCTTGATAGAATCGGTTATGCAGCACGTTCGGGATGTTCAATTGTCTCTCATCCCGGAATCGTCCAGCCCCGAATTGCCTGCCGCCGCGGTCTATGCCGTAAAACAGATTCCTCAAATTTTGAAAAAGATCGCACATAAGAAATACCGTTCCAGGTTTGAGTTCCGGCTCGCGAGGATTCGAGACTTAGGGTGCCGGTACCCCGAACTATACAGTCATATTGAGGCAAAGATAGCTAAAGTTGAGGAAAGTGCAATGATGCGTTTTTCGAATTAGAAGAAAAAAAGAGCCGCCCCCGGTGGAGGGACGGCTTTGACTATCGCTTATTCGCCCGATTGACTGTAGAGATATTGAAAATATTCCATATCGGTCGAAAGAGTCTTCTTGAATGTTGGAAGAATTCTTCTGTACGATTCTACTGCACGCCAGAACTCGAAGAAGTCCGCGTCCTGCTGATAAGAGTCCGCGTAGATTTGGGTCGCCTGTGCGTCTGCCTGACCTTTGATGTTTTCCGACGTTTCATACGCTTTGGATAAGACGCTTTTCTTTTCACGTTCCAACCGACCGAGCCATTCGGCCTTTTTCCCTTCACCGTAGGAGCGGAACGCCTGAGCAATACGGTTACGTTCGGTAATCATACGCTGGTATACGCTCTCGGTCAGATCGTCCGAATAACGAATTTGTCGAACGACAATATCGATAAGTTCCATTCCGTATTGAGGGACCGTCTGCCGCGCTCTTTCCAATATTTCTGCGGAAAGATTTTCTCGTCCGCTGTTTTCCGGAATCTGTTCGTAGGTCACATCAGTTTTGGTCAGTTCACGTAACTCATCGATTCCCTCTTGCACTTCCTGTTCCGCCTGCTGTTGGTAGACGTCCTTTCGTTCGATCTGATTGATGATATTTGTGTTACGGACCGCTTCCCGCAGCGGATAACGTGCGATGATGGTCCGTACGGAACTATCGATTACGTCATCCAGGCGGGCATACCCTTGGTCGACTGAAGTTACCGATTCATAATACTTGGTAGGATCGGTTATCTTCCAGCGCGCCGTTGTATCGACCCAGATGAACTGCTTTTCTTCGGTTGGAATCCTCTGTGGGTCGCCGTCCCATGAGAGGATCTTCTTCGGATATTTGACAACATTGTCGATAAGCGGAGTCTTGAATTTCAAACCGGCCTCGGTGGGAGCGGCCACTATTTTTCCGAATCGGGTAATGACTGCCTGTTCTCCTTCGTTGATAATGTAGAAAGGACCTAACAGGAGGAATACTATTAAAATGACACCGACGATTACTAAGGTAGTAATAAGTTTTTTCATTGTGTTCCTCCTTGTGTTGACGGAGCTTGTAGTGATCCGTTCAAGGGTTTCAGCGGAAGAAAATTCTCGAAGTTTTTGTCGATGAGGTCCGTGTCCGTTTCTCCCTCGAAAACATCTTCCATCATTTCAATATACAACCTGGTTCGGGTAACATTGCGTGAGTTTTTGTATTCCGCGTAAACCGCGTTAAACCGTGCGACATCACCTTGGGCTTCATTGACCCGTTCCGCTGCGTATCCTTCTGCATTCTGGATGATCTGTTCCGCCTGCCCTCGGGCCTTCGGAATTTCTTTGTTGTACTGCTCCTTCCCCTCGTTGATAAGACGGTTCATATCCTGGATCGATTTGTTGACATCTTCAAACGCGTCTTGTACCGATCCTTTGGGGGGAACGATGTTCCGCAGTTTTACCGTGATCACATTGACGCCGAGACCGTAAAGATCAAAGGTAGTGTTCATCTGCTCTTGGGCCTGTATTTCGATGTTCGCTCTCTCATTACCCATGACATCCAGAATGGCCCTGTCCCCGACCAGCCGATTGACAACCGATTGGCTGATGTCGCGTATCGTTTTTTCCTTATTTTGGACATTAAAAAGCCACGCTGTCGGATCGACGATCCGGTACTGAATAATCCATTCCACATCGATGATATTCAGATCACCGCTGAGCATAAACGACTCTTCGGGGTAATCACCCGGAGAGTAGGTTGTGGTGACTCCGGCCCGTTCCGTGCGGAAGCCGAACGACAAATTGTGTACAACCTGTGTTGCGACATTGAGGTTCTTTTCAATGCCGAATGGGAGCTTAAAATGGAGCCCCGGCCCCGCTATGTGATGATATCTTCCGAAGCGGATAACGACCGCCTGTTCGGTCTGGTCCACGACGAAAAAACTCGATGAAACAAGTATGATGGCCACAATAATGGCTATGATAATACCAATGAGCCGCGGTTTTACCTTAAACGGTTGGCGGCTTGGCGTTACATCATGTTCAGACATAAAACCTCCTCTATTAATACTGTATATTAAGAGTAACCAACATAACGCAAATGGTCAAGAAATTGTTTTGAATAGCAGCGGCCCGGCAATTTCTGCTTTGCCGCTGTCCGTATTGACATCGGTAGAGTGGTCTTCCTATACTGATCGAACCATGAAAAAAAGATTGATTACCTCCGCGTTACCGTATGTCAACAATATTCCCCACCTCGGTAATCTTATTCAGGTTCTCTCTGCCGATGTTTTTGCCAGATTCTGCAGATCGAAGGGATACGAAACGCTCTACGTGTGCGGCACGGATGAATACGGAACGGCAACCGAGACAAAGGCATTGGAGGAGGGAATAACTCCTCAGGAGCTGTGCGATCGGTACTATGAGATCCATGATGGAATATATACATGGTTTTCCATCTCATTCGATCGATTCGGAAGGACCTCGACCCCGAAGCATACCGAAATTACTCAGCATATCTTCAAAAAACTGGATGAAAACGGATATATCAGTGAGAAGACGACGGAACAGCTCTTTTGTGAAAAGTGCGGCCGCTTTTTGGCGGACCGCTATGTTCGCGGCACCTGTCCTCAATGCGGGTACACCGAGGCGAGAGGGGACCAGTGCGAGAACTGCGGCAAACTTTTAGACCCGGTTGATCTGGTCGGACCCCGATGCGGCATTTGCGGGAACTCCCCTCAAATGAGATCGACCAACCACCTCTATGTCAATCTTCCCGCCATTCTTCCCGATCTGCAGGAGTGGATGAAAAAAGCTTCGGTTGAAGGGTTTTGGGCGCGAAACGCCGTTCAGATGACCCAGGCCTGGATACGGGACGGCCTTCATGAACGGTGTATCACCCGCGATTTGCAATGGGGAATTCCGGTACCGAAGAAAGGGTTTGAAAAGAAAGTATTTTACGTCTGGTTCGACGCACCGATAGGCTACATCTCCATCACCGCCAACCATACGGACAGATGGGAAGCGTGGTGGAAGAACCCTGAAGAGGTGGAGCTGTTTCAATTTATCGGGAAAGACAACATCCCTTTCCACACGGTTATTTTCCCTTCTTCCCTTATCGGTACCGGAGAAAACTGGACGAAACTGCACCACATGTCTTCTACCGAATATCTTAATTACGAGAGCGGAAAGTTTTCCAAGAGTAAAGGAATGGGGGTTTTCGGCAACGATGTTATGGATACCGGGATTCCTTCCGACGTGTGGCGGTTTTATATCTATTATGTACGACCGGAAAAAGCGGACGCTCTTTTTACCTGGAACGATTTTCAGATGAAAGTCAACACCGAACTGATCGGCAACTTCTCCAATCTTGTAAACAGGACGGTGACTTTTCTCTCCCGCTTCTATGACGGCACGGTCCCGGAGGGAGAGATCGATCCCGCCTTTTGGAATGAGGCAGAGAAGTTCGAACAACGTATAACCGGCTGCCTCGATCGGGCGGAATTGAGGGACGGTTTTAAGGAGATTTTTGCGTTGGCCGCTTTCGGGAATAAAGCCTTTCAAGACGGCGAGCCGTGGAAAACCCGGAAAACGGACCCTTCCGCGGCGGCAAACCTCCTTAAAAATCTTATCTATCTAGTAAAGGACCTTTCAATTCTTATTGAACCGTACCTTCCGCTTACTTCGGACAGGATAAAGGGTTTTCTCAAGGCCCCGGAGATAGACTGGCGGAACTTAGGCGTTTGTGAAGGTCTTTCGACCCTTTCCCGGCCCGCAATTCTCTTCGACCGGCTGGAAGATGATCACATTCAAAAATTACGGGACCGTTTTGCCGGAACACAAAAAGAACGGGAGGCTGCAATGGCTGATAAAGAAATCAACGAAACGTCACTTGAGAGGCAATTTTATGAAAAAGTGGACCTCAGGGTGGCCACAATCGTTGAAGTGCAGAGACATCCGGAGGCGGATAAATTGTACATCGAAACAATCGATGTCGGAGAGGAGCGCCGGCAGATCGTCTCCGGTTTGGTCCCCTACTATTCGGAAGATGAGTTATTAGGGAAAAACATCATCCTTGTGTATAACCTGAAGCCGGCGAAACTGCGGGGTGAGAAGAGCGAAGGAATGCTCTTAGCGGCTGAAAAGAGGAACGGAGAGGAGATAACCGCGCTGGAAGTTCTCTCGGTTGATGACGCTTCACCGGGAGACAGAGTGGTACTTCAATCTCTTCCACCGGAAAAAGCGGACGACGGTGAAACGCCGGCAGAACAAGCGGCCAAGCAGATTAAAATTGATGCTTTCTTTGCCATTCCCATTACTGTAAAAGAGCGCACCGTTTATGTGGGAGAAACACCGTTGGTTTGCAATAACCGGACAATCACAACGGCATCCGTTGATAATGGACATGTCGGATAATCGTGAAATTCGATTTTCTCTTGAACCGTGCGGGGTGGACGCGCTGGCGGACACCACACCTCTGCTTCAAAGCGGGTTTTGGGGAACGTTAAAATCATTCAGCGGTCAAATCCCTTACGCGTTTAAACTGCATTATCTCGATACCGGCCGGACAGTTCCTCTTCTTCTCTTGCAGCGGAATATTATCAAGGGCGGTTCATTGGCCTACGTCCCCTACGGACCGATGCTTCCGGCGGAGGACGGGATGACGGACCCTTTTCCTCCCTTGCCCGCGGCAGGCCGGCAGTTTCTTATCGAACTGTCGGAAGCTCTTCGTACTCGCCTTTCTAAAAGCTGTATCTTCATTCGTTACGATCTGCCCTGGAGTGTCGAATCTCCTTCGTCATATTCATTCGATGTTCCGCTCTCCAAGGCGGTCATGGATATTCAGCCTTCGAGTACTGTCGTTCTAAAACTTACTCCGGAGGAAGAAACGCTCCTTGCCTCGATGAAGTCGAAAACACGATACAATATTAGGCTCGCGGCAAGAAAAGGAGTTGTTGTTTCCGAAGCCGCGGCTGAAGAGCTCGAAGAGTGGTATCGGCTCTATGAAGAGACTGCCGAACGGGACACGATAACCATCCATACTTTTGATTATTACAAAAAACTGTTTACTTTAGCAGGAGCGTACGATCATGCCCCCGAGGTAAAGTTGTTAAAAGCCGTGATAGACGGAATAACGGCCGCGGGTATTATCGTCTCCTTCCACGGGAAGCGTGCCACCTATCTCTACGGGGCCTCCTCGAATGAAAAGAGAAACTACATGCCCAACTACGCCTTGCAGTGGGAAGCTATTAAGAAGGCAAAGGCGGCGGGCTGTCTCTACTACGATTTCTTTGGAATACCCGATGAGGATGATCCGGACCGGCCGATGCACGGTTTATATCGGTTTAAAGTCGGATTCGGAGGCAGGATAGTGCACCGACCCGGCTGTTGGGATGTCCCTCTTCGTCCGGCGGCTTACCAAGGCTACAAAACGGCCGAAAAATTGAGGAAATTCTACTATAAAAAGGTAAAAAGGGCCTTCTGAGTTCCTTTCAAAAGAAGGCCCGCTATAACGGCATTTTGCTGCGGAGTTGAGTGCGGTCCCTGCTACTCGGAAGAGGCTGTTTCTCCTAAGAATTTGGATGCCTCATCGTTTATTTCTTCAACCGTTTCGATATAATTGCTCAATACGGCCGTCTGGTTTTTCGTCTTTTCTATCGATGCCGTCAGAAGATTGACGGTATCGATATTCCTGGCCGTCTTATTGTTATTGATCTGTATCTGCTTCTTGTTTTTGGCCATTTTCTCCTGGGCGCTCGCTACCTGTTTTTCGAGCGTTTCTTTCTTCTTTTCCAATTGATTCCGTAACTCTCTGTTGCGTTCCATAGTATCTTGTGCCTTGGCCTTTGTCTCTCTATCAACAATATCGCTGTATAATTCGTAGAGATCTGCCCCCTTCTGCTTGACCCTCTCGAGAATTGCTTCGATTTCGCTGATTTGTCGCTGCCAACTTTGTATATCAGTTTCCAAAGTATTGTTTTCTTCCTGAAGTGTTTGGCTTTGCTCGGCCAATTGTTCATTCTCAACTTCCAATTCAGATATTTTGGTTTCCGCCTCATTTATATCAATGTAGGGTATTTTCTGTTGAGC
>CAZJBZ010000158.1:0-9735 GCA_964543975.1 uncultured Spirochaetales bacterium | reverse complement strand
ACCCTGCAGATAAATATCCATAAGAATGAGATCGGGTTTATGTTCGATCGCCGTTTTTACCGCCTCTTCTCCGTTGGTTACAACAAAAGGAACGGAATACCCCGCACTTTCCAGGCTTTCCTGCAGTTCCAAGGCAATGAGTCCTTCATCTTCAACAATCATTATATTTGCCATAAGTCTATTATATTATAGGGGAAAGGTAATGGTAAACGTCTTTTGCGGACTTTTTTCCACATTTACCGTACCACCGAGCTGTCGTGCCAATGTATGAATGATTTTAAACCCGGTCGTATCGGGATTCTCAAACTGGAATGTGGAGGGGAAGGCCACTCCGTCGTCCGTTACTTCCAGTTTATACAGTTTACCATCCTCAGTGGTAAATGAAATTCCGATCGTTCCCTTCCGCGATTCCGGAAAGGCGTGTTTAAACGCGTTTGAGATAAGCTCATTGACAATAATGGCGCACGGAATTGCCTTATCCATCTCAAGCTGAATGTCCCTCGAGCGGACATTGATTGTTATTTCACTTTCGGGGACCTTAAGCGATGAACGGAGATAGCCGGCGATTTCGACGATGTAATCTTTGAATGAAATTTTGGTAAAACTATCCGATTGATACAGCTTTTCATGTATGAGTGAGATTGCCTTAATTCTGTCCTGTACCTCCTGCAGTATCTCAAAGATCTGCCCTCCCTCGGTCTTCCTTTTGCTGAATGTAAGAAGACTGGAAATAATCGCAAGATTATTTTTTACCCGGTGGTGGACCTCTTTTAAGATGACTTCTTTCTCCTCTACCTCGTTTTGCAATTCAATGGTACGTTCCGTTACCCTTCGTTCCAATTCGGCGTTCGAGCGTTTTATAGCGTTTTCAGCTGCAATCTGTTCGGTGATATCGTTCAGGATTACAATGATTGAGCTGTTTTCTTTATCCGAGAGTGTATACAGTTCTATTGCAACTTTTTTTTCGCCGAGTGAAAGCGGGGGCTTTTCTCTGATAACGTCTTCACCGCCCCGGGCCCGTGAGAGAAGCGTTTGTATGCGTTCTTCTTCGCGGCCGCCGTAAATCTGAGAGAAAGATGATGCCAATAGATTCTCTTCCGGTGTTTCCAAAAGAATGACGGCGGCGGGATTCGTATAGATAATGGTCCCGTCGGGGGATAGTTCGATGATACTTTCCGCCATATTGGCCAATATCAGTTCAAAATGTTTTTTTATGGAAAGAAGTTCTTGCGTTATTTCCCGTTTAAACAGATGCTCAATCCCTAAGACTTTATAGTGGAGCGGTTCGTGTTGTGTTTTCTCCAGCTGTTTCAATATCTCAAGAACGTTTTTTCCCACCGTTTTAAGAGGGCCTTTAGCGATACAGCCGTCGAATCCCCACTGTGAAAAATTGAAGTCCTCCTCCGGAGAAATCGCGGAGAGAACAACGAGGTTCGTTGTCTTGTAGGCGGTGTCCTTTCTCAACAGTTCGGCAAGTTTTCGTCCGTCGATGTTGGGCATGATGAGATCGATGAAGATGACTTCAGGATTGATTGTTTCCAACATATGCAGGGCTTGCAGGCCGTCTCGCGCGGTTAGCACCGAATAGCCTTTCTCTTCAAGGTACATTTTCAGAAAAGCGGTGATGGCCTCATCGTTGTCTACAACCAGGATCGTTTTAATATTCACCCTACGGTACCTCCAATAATTTTGTTGAGCCTCTTGCAAAATGGGGATATGTGGCACTTGCAAAAATAACAATTATATACATTATAAGCATTTAATTTTTTCAGTTCTGATAAAATGGTGATTTTTGCAAGTGCCTCTGTTGTAATTATTTACCTCCGGGGTTACAATGCGCCTATAAAGATCCAAAAAGGGGTAGAAATATGAAAGTATTATCGAAATGGATGCTCATATGGTTTGTTCCGGCGTTACTACTTTCATGTTCGGCAGGTATTGAGGTTTCGAACACAAAAGAATTTAAAATTGACTCTGATGGTATCGATTTTATAGAAGTGTACGGCGGCAAAGGCGAATTGGATATCACGGGGGTCCCCGGAGGAAAGGAAATTATCGTCAAGGCCGAAATAGTCGCCGTGGGAGAAGGCGAAGGCGGGGGTGAGACGGAAGGGCCCATGAAAAACGCGGTTGTGGAATTAACGCGAAGGGGAAACCGAGCTGTCATTCGCGGACAATTCAAGCAAGGTTTTTTTCTTCGTGATCTAATCAATCCTCAATCCGGACACATCCATATGGATATTATGGTGCCGTCGGCCATGGAACTGCGGATATGGGACGAAGAGGGGGATATCTACATCAACACTATGGAAGAAGATGTCCTTCTTGACGACGGGGAAGGGAACATCATCATCGAGAATACAAAAGGAAGGATTGAAATAAAGGATGATGAGGGCGACATTAACGGGACGGGAATAGAGGGGGAGGTCACCATTGATGACGGTGTCGGGATGATTTCTTTGTCACGTGTTAAAGGTAATATCAGAATTGAAGATAAGGGCGGTGACATAGAAACGGAGCGGATATTCGGCAATGTTTCTTTATTCGATACCGACGGAGGCATCACTTTGCAGGAGATAGAAGGTGATGTAAACATTACCGCCGGGGGAAAAGGCAATGTACGGTTGAAAAATATATCGGGAGAAATAAAACAGAATTTCTGAATTTCCGTTTGTCGAATCTCGTTGTATATTGAAGGTGTTTGATAAGGAGCTGTAGATGGCAAAACAACTGCATCTTTCTAATCGGAACAGGAAAATTGCCGGAGTGTGTGCCGGTATTGCCGAATATTTCGATCTCGACCCTACGTTGGTACGGATCATTTGGGTCATCGTAACGTTAATGGGCGGAGCGGGGGTCCTGCTCTATATTATTGCTTGGATAGTGATGCCGGCGGGTTCGCCGTATGAAGATTACGACGATTACGACTAATGCACGCGGGCCGCGGCCGGTTGCGCGGTTTGTTTCAGTTTGCCAGATGGACCACACGACGGGACCCGGTATACCGGTCGGCGTAGTAATCGGAATCGAGTGATGAAATAATGACCCCCGTATTATCTCCCCCGGAAGCGGAGTGGATGAAGTGATTTTCTCCTATATACACTCCGACGTGGGACGGGTCTCTGCCTGTGGTGTTGAAAAAAACGAGATCGCCGGGCCGCAGGTCTCGTTTGTCGACCGTTTTCCCGAAATAGTAGAGTTCCATGCTGCGACGCGGAATTTCAGGAATGAAATCGGCAAAAACCGCCCGCACAAATCCTGAACAGTCGAGTCCCCTGGCATCTTCTCCGCCAAAATGATACGCAATTCCTAAATAGGAGCCGGCCTTTACCACCACGGCCAACCGAATTTCTTCCAGCGAAACGGTACGGTTGTTTTCCGCGGCAGTGATTTTTGTCGTACCAGTTGTTAACGTGATACTTAATGCTATGAGAATGACAGCGGTCGATTTCATCTCTACTACTAGATCGACATTTTTCCCGGGTTTGTTAACGAAAGCAAAAGCCGCCGGTTGAGGCGGTTTATGGTTTTCTACCCTATAAGTTTCTTGAGACTCGCTGCCGCGGCGATTTTGATGCCGTCGCCCAATAGGAAGGGGAGTATTCCAATACCGACTGCTTGACTCCACGATAGATCCATGACCAGTTTGAGCTGCACTACCCCGAAGAGGTAGATGCAGAGGGTCCCCGCAACCAGCGCGATAAGGTTTCGCGCGGTCGGACCGAATACATTACTGCCTGCTCTCCGCCTGTTTGTCGCGAGTGATCCCGTGACAACAGCAGCCGCGCAGTAGCCGAGAAGGTACCCGCCGGTCGGCCCGGCAAGAAGGACGGCGCCCCCTCCTCCGGTAAAGATGGGGAAACCGGCTGTTCCGAGAAGCAGATACAGGGCCGTGGCGGCGAGACCCCATTTGGGGCCCAGCATCAAACCGGCCGTTAAAACGAAAAAACTGGTTGCCGCGATGGGAACGGGACCGATCGGTATTCTTATAGAGGCGCCGAGCGCCATCAATGCCGTAAAAAGGACGGACAGGACCGTCATCAGCACTTTCCGCGTGGGCATGAACGGTGCGATGCCCGCCGATAGGGGGTATCGTTTTGTTTTTTCTATGATCATTGTCTTTCTCCTACAATATCGATATCGCCGGTATAAACGGATTTGAGAGTTCCATCGTCGGTCCGGACGAGGAGGGCCCCGTCCCGCCGGACATCTATTGCTCTCCCTTCAATCGGTTCCTGCCGGTTTCGGATTCGAACTCTCTTGTTCAATCCGACGGCATAGCTCTTCCAGAGAGAAAGTATTTCATCTCCGGTTTCGTTTAGGTGATAATCCAACTCCTTAAAAAACCGGATAAAAAACTCTTTTCGCGAGAGCTGTCTCCCGACTATCGATCGCAGCGAAACCGCGGCAAGGGGAGCGCTCTCTATTCGATTATTGACGTTGATTCCGATCCCTACGTTAACGTAATCGGTGGCAAGCGGTGAACCGGAAGCTTCTATAAGAATTCCGGCGATCTTTTTCCCTTCAATTATAACGTCGTTCGGCCATTTAACTCCCGCCCGAATTCCGTAATAACGCTCCAGTGCGGAACAGAGCGAGACGGCGGCAGCGAAATTGATAATACTGCACTGTGAGAGGGGAATGTCGGGACGCAGGATGATTGTGGAATAGAGCCCTCCCTTTTCGGAGCTCCACATTCGATTCGATCGTCCGCGTCCATTGCTTTGTGCTTCGGCAAGAAGGACAGTTTTGTGACGGGCCCCCTCCGCAGCCGCCCCTCGTGCGGCATCCATCGTCGAACCAAGGGTATCATAGTACCGCATCGCCGCCCCCAATTCCGTGAACTCCCACGGAAACAGATGGTCGCCCGGACCAAGGAGTGTGTATCCTTTTGCCCCGGCCCGTATCGGGTAGCCGTAGTCGATCAAGGTATGGATGTGCTTCCAGACGGCAGTCCGGGAGATGCCGAGTTGTTTACTCAACTCAATGCCCGAAACCGCGCCGCCCTTCCGGGAGAGAGTGTCGAGAAGCAACCTGTTCGTCTCGTGTGACGCATCGTACTCGATCATTCCGTTCCTTTTCTCGTCAACCATGATCAGGATTTAGGTTAACGAAATGGCGGGCTGCCGTCAAGAGGTCCTCTTGACCATTTTAATCGTATCCCTTATTTTTGTGGAACTATACGTAACCACTACCGAATACGTACCGTGCGAGGTTGAGGTCATGAGCAGAAAACTTCTCCTTTTCTTCTCCATCCTTTCGTTATCGATCCTGCCCCTCCTTTCTTCCTGTTCTTCCACCGCATCGATGGTCGCGCGGGCAGAGGACGGGCCGCCCGAGACGGTCCCTGAAGAAGAGCTTCCGGAGTGGGTGAGGCGGCACCCCGGATCGGTGCCCGAGTTCTATATCGGGATCGGCTCCTCGAATACGGGGGACCGGCAGAAAGACAGGACCTTGGCCCGGGAGACGGCGCTGGTTGAACTCTCTTCATCGATATCCACACAAATTGAGAGTGAAATAATCGTTGATACGAGGGATACCGGAGAAGAAATTGCCGAAGAAATCCGCATTACCATAAGGGAACGGGTCAAACAGCGATTGATCGATTATGAGCAGTTCGATTCGTTCTTTTCCGATGAAGAAGGGTATTGGGTCTATTTACATCTTTCAAAAGAGGCGTTCAATAGACAAAAACAGGCGCTTCAAAATCGGGTGGTCGGTATGGTATCCACGGCAACGGATACCGGAATGAGCGCTGCCGATTCTATTGCCCTTCTCTCGGAGGCGTGGGGACTTGTCTTTGAATCACCGTGGGCCGGCACGATGCGGGTGGGACCGGATGAAACATCGGGGGCCCTCATCGATCGGATTACCGGAACGCTGCGCCGGTATGTCTCCTCGATTTCACTGCAGGTACCGGAGGGACCGGTTGTCACTCAAGTGGAGGAAGTGCCCCGGTTCATGTATATGGTTGCAAATGATTTGGGGCTTCGATCCGGGCGTTTTCGGCTGGAGCTCGAGCGTAAAGAAAAAGGGGGCGGCCGGTCCGATGAGTTTCGATCGGTTGTAACCACCGACGGAGACGGGCGCTATGAGGGGTCATTGGATGGCGCTTCCTTTCCCTTGGGCCTTTCTACTTTGGTCTGTCGGATCTCTTCAACCGCGTTGGGACTACCCGAGCAGCTGAAGAACATGGTGATCCTGCCTGAGCAGGAAATTCCGGTGGAGGCGCGGCAGCGTGCGGTACGGCTCGTTGTAGAATCAACAGGAATAGAAGGCGGGACGGACCCCTCTGTTTACGGAACGGTCCGCTCATTATTTTCGAAAAAGCTGCCCTTTCAGATTACCGACGATGCGGCGACCACGATCCGGGTCGCTCTACAATTTCGGCAGGCCCCGAAAAATGATTACGATCTTATCATTATGTACGCCGGCTGCAACTTTACCGTTTTCGAGGGTGAGAGAAATCTCTATTCCTATCAAATAGGTGAGGTGAAGGAAGGGGGGCTCGATACAAATCAGGCCCGGTCGCGAGGGGTAAAGAAATTGATGGAAATGATGGAAAGTGACAACCGGTTGTTTTCGGAGATCGAGAATGCGGTGCGTTTGCAATGATTGACAAACAGGGGGACCGATAGTGATACGCAAAGTACTCTCTATTCTGATTTTTTTGACCGTTACTCTTTCTTGGTGCGCCGGTTTAGAGGCGGGGGATGAGGCGGAGACGTTCGTCAACCCGCGGCTTTCCGGTGAGTTTGTCTTCTCGAAGGACTACATCGGGCAGGGGTGGCTGCTTCTCGATTTTTTCGCCACCTGGTGCGGTCCCTGTAAAGAAGAGCTGCCGGAGTTGGAACAACTGCATCGGGAGTTTAAAGACCGGGGCCTTACGGTATTTGTTTTCGCTACCGACGAGAAGGGGGCTGATGTTGTTAAACCGTTTTTCGGTGAGAATCCTACTCCTCTTGCGGTGCTGCTGGACCGCTATATGGTCACCGCCGATCGGTACGGAGTTACCGCCGTTCCGGTCGTCTTTTTGATCAATCCGGAAGGGGATATCGTGCTCCGAGGCGACGGCTATTCTCCCGAGACAATCGAAGAAATCCGTTCCATTCTGTCCGAGAATTGCGGGGACGGTCCTTAAGGGGGTGATGATGCGGCAAGCATTCAATGGAACCGAGACAAGGCAACGGACACGACGGTCGACTCACGCGTTTATCAGCACTTTCATCAGGCGGTCGTTCTTTTTCTGCATGCTGATAGGGGCGGCCTCATTCTGCTTTGGAACAGGTAATCAGGAACGGCAGCTGACGATCTACTACACCGCCTCCCTCAACGGAAACCTCGACGGCTGCCACTGTAAGGGGGCACCGGTGGCCGGCTTGGTCAAGCGGGCCGTTTTTTTGAACGAACTTCCCGATGAAGACAGTTATCTTCTCGTTGAGGGAGGCGATATTTTTGATGTCTATGAAGACCGTCTTCTTGAAGAGTCCATCCTTCAGGCATACGATACGTACGGCTACGATGTTATTGCCGTAGGAGATCAGGAATTCGCAGGCGGTGTGGACCGCTTCTTAGAGTATCGAGAAGATCATCCGTTCCTCTGTCACAATCTGGTCATATACTCCGATACCTACGGGAAGGTGGAATTGGGCGGCCCGCCTTTACTTCTGGAACGAGCGGGTCTTCGCGTCGCAGTCATCTCCGTTATCGGTCCCGAGGTATTCGCCCTCTACCCGAAAGATATCCGCGGCAGGGTCCGGGTGGGCGATCCGGTCGAAGCGGTGAGGTCCGTTGCGGGTGACCTGAAATCAGCTACAGATGCGGCCGAAGGGAGCGCCGATATTACGCTTCTTCTCTATCACGGTGCTTTGGCCGAAGCTCGGAAACTTGCAGGTGAAGCGGAGGGTATCGACATTGTAATCGCCGCCCACGAGCAGAAACTGGCGGATGCCGAGATGATTGGAGAGACGCTTCTCGTTTCTCCGGGCGCCCAGGGCAACCGCATCGGTATGCTCTCTATAACCGTTAAAAAGGACAAGACGTTTGAGTTTGAAAATAGTTTTAAGACGTTTTCATACGAAGACGATCCCGACGACCCCTTCGTGCGGGACCTTGTTAATATATATTACAATGAAATGACAAAGAAGCTTCAGGAGAGAGTGTCCGATTCTTAGTCTTTCTTTTTTAATTGAATAATCTCTTCTTCCGAGAGTCCGGTCACGCGTTGGATTACATCAGTGGCCAACCCTTCTTGTAGCATCTTTCTTGCGTCTTCTTCTTTAGCCCTTTTTTCAGCCTCTTCTGCGGCTTCTTTCGCGGCCCTCCGTTCCCAACTCGTTACATACGGCATCGTCTTCCCTCCTGTTATCTCGATAAACTCCTCATTAAGGTCCCGTTCCCGTTCTTCCGACAGTTGCAACAACCAGTCTATAAACTTGAGCACCGCTCTGATACGGTTTTTCGAATACTGCTTTCTAAACAGTCTTTTTAATAGCTCTTTTTTGGCATCATACAGTTTCGCTTCATTCCCTCTATCCTCAATATAGCGTAAAGAGGCCAAGGTGACCAGCGCAAAAGGATTGTTGCCGGTTCCAAGGACCTGCCGTGAGCTTCGATAATCGATAAGTTTCACTACAGGAAACTCCATATCGAGCCTGAAACCCCACCGCTCCCTATAATAGCGGTTCGGCCGGTAGTCGGGGTCCGGGTCGGTCAACATAACGGCGCTTATTACCTCTTTGTGGTACCTATTGAAGATCCGATAGGTGTAGATGAAGATTCTTTCGGCAAACTCTTTTTCTCTGTATCCTTGTACTTCGATGTGGATGAGCAGCCATTTTTCCGACCCTGATTTCAGAAATACCTTTACCAGTTTATCCGCGTACCGTTTTCCTACCTCATCACGGCCCAAAATTTTCTGCAGTTCTTTGTCCAGAAAGATGTATTCTTTCGAGAAATCGATGTCGTCATACATGACCGGGAAGAAGAAAGCGAGAAAATCTTCAAATAGCTCTTCTATGACATCTTTCCAGGCCGAATCTTGGGAATTCTGTTTTGAGTTTGTTTTCATGCCGGTGTTCCTCCGTCTCTTTTACATAATACGAGGGAAACCGGGCTGCTGCTTCTTTTGGCTGTCGGCAAGGGAGATTATTGTTATGGTACAGGAAAAATAGTTATAGGAGATATATTTGGTAATGTTTAGAAATACTGTTAGTTGAGGCACTTGCAAAAAACACCATTTTATCCGGACTGAAATTTCTAAATACTTATAATACAAGTAATTGAAATTTTTGCAAGTGCCACATATCCCTATTTTGAAAGAGGCTCAGTTTTTAAATTAGATGCTGTTGTCAGTTGTCCTATTCTTAGGCTTTCTTTTTGAATTGTATAATTTCTTCTTCCGAGAGTCCGGTCACGCGTTGGATTACATCAGTGGCCAACCCTTCTTGTAGCATCTTTCTAGCGTCTTCTTCTTTTGCCCTTTTCGTAGCCTCTTCTGTGGCTTTTTTCGCGGCCCTCCGTTCCCAACTCGTTACGTATGACATCGTCTTCCCTCCTGTTATCTCGATCAACTCATCATTAAGTTTCTGTTCTCGTTGTTCCGACAGTTGCAGCAGCCAGTCAATAAACTTAATTACTGCTCGGATCCGATTTTTCGAATACTGCTTCTCGAACAGTGCTTTGAGCAATTCTTTCTTTGCAGCATACAGCTTCTCTTCATTCCTTTTATCCTCA
>CAZJBZ010000157.1:0-9808 GCA_964543975.1 uncultured Spirochaetales bacterium | reverse complement strand
CAAAAATTTTTTGCTTTGTTTCCGATTTGACATAACGAGTATTATTTATTGCGTGAGATACTGTAGTTGTTGAAACTCCTATCTTTTTTGCTATTTCTTTCATCGTAGCCACTTTTTTCTTCATACGCCACCCATTATACCAATCGTTTACCGCAAACGTTTGCTGTAAACGATTGGTATTTTATAAAGATACTTTTAACATGTCAAGCTTTTTTTAAAAAAAAATTGTATTATCGGATTTTGCGTAGATTTGATGTCACCGGTCCATAAACCCCACTCTACAGTGTTTAGGTAGTGAATGCCTGCCGTTTCTTCATTGTCGATGAAGTTTCCTTGAGGGTGCAGATATGAAACACGTTCGGCTTGTCCCACCCTTCCTTTAAGGATAAATGGTAAAATATGAGCTTTACCCTGGATTCGAAGCTCAGGAGTTTCTCCATATTCTGCATAATCATGTGAAAATTACTCTCATCGGCCTGGTTTTTCCCTTCCCCCGAATACCTGGGTAAAGCTGTTATTGCTCTGCGGATAGGAGTTCGTCAGATACTTTTTACGGACCAGCACACCTTGTTCGTAAAAATCTGCTTCGTCGAAATGCGATTACGTCTCAGCCGGATGCCAAACCAACTGTTGGTTCGCCCGTCGAGCGTGTAGTTAGCCTCGCACTTCCTTTACATACCGTTGCACGATGTTGTAGGAGCAAACGCAGCAGGGACATTTCTGCTTAAGCCGATCGTGGATTCGTTTTGCCGTGTGCCGCTGTTTTCTCAATCTCGTTTGGTACTACTCGAGCCATTGATCGATCAATTGTTTGTGAGGATCAAGTTTTGAAGCTCCTTGCCTTTTCTCGGATGGACATGAGAAAAGTTATCCTGTTTCAAGTATTTGCGAACCGATTTTCCGTCGAATTTAGTCTTTCGTGATATTTCCGCCACTGTATATACTTCTCTTGCCATTTCTATGATACCATGTATTTAGGGCCTGTTTAGCACCTTCGTGGTTACTCCTTTGTCTCTGGTGGTTCTTAGACAAAGGATAGTTGATTTCCGGGAGCAGTGTCTTGACTGCCCCCGATTTTTTACGGGAATTTTATGTTATGATAAACAACAGAAGCGAGAAGGAATTAATAATAAAGGAAATCGAATAACTCACATCAGAAAGTAACTATAGAGGACATGGAAAAAGTACTGGATTTCATTGCTTTAGTTGGACTACCGCCACCTATTGATTTTTATTGGCGACCGAACCTAAGAGATAAATCCGACAATATGTTCGTTGAACTTGCATTGGCTAGTGGCAGCGAATATCTCATAAAAAAGAAGAAAAAATGTAGGAAGAAAACGCTTGACACAGTGAAAATACTCTGAGATTTTTTGAGGATCGAACCGTACCAATCTACCAATTTTGATAAAGGGTAATTACAGTAGAAATGTCACCTTTCGTTTTAAGCTGTTGTACATCGTTCTATACTCCTGTCATGCTTACCCCATAAAAAGGCCGCCGTTGATATCTACCGTGATTCCGGTAATATAATCGGAGAGGGGAGAGCAGAAAAAAAGCACCGCGTTAGCAACATCCTCCGGTCTACCGAGCCTGCCGAGAGGGATCGTTTTCTTGTAGTCGTCTCTATGGTCGCCTACCTGCTTCAATACCGGTCCGGTGGCGATGATTCCGGGGGCCAACACATTGACCGTCACTCCGTATGGCGCTCCCTCTTTGGCCATTGTTTTCGTGAGTCCGATTAGGCCGGCTTTTGATGCCGAGTAGTGAACGCCCGCTTCGATGCCGCCTACACGGGCCGCTAACGATGAGAGGTGGATGACGCGCCCCCATCCCGCCTTTTTCATCGGTTCGAGCAGCTCCCTGCATAATAAAAAAGAACCGTTCAGGTTTATTTCCATGACCTTGCACCATTCGGCAAACGTGATCGCCTGTAAGCCCTTTCTGTAGGAGATGACGCCGGCACAGTTGATTATCATATCGACACCCGCGTAATCATCAAGAATTTTTTTACATAGATGAAGAATACTCTCTTCCGAGCCCATGTCGCAGGGAATTACCGCGGCGAGTTCGGTTGAGCGGTTCGAGGAGTTTCCTGTGTTTCCCCCGCCGCTCGCCTGATGTTTGACAAAACCTCTATTCAGGGATTCGGCTACAGTACGAGCCCCCTCTTCATTGATGTCGGTGATGACGACGAAAGCGCCCGCTTTTGAAAGCAGTTCCGCGCACGCCATTCCGATACCTCCGGCCCCGCCGGTTATCAGTGCCGTTTTTCCGCTTAAATCGATCGGTATCATGGTATACTCCCTTGAATTACCTTGTGTAAGATACGGATTTTACTATTTTGTATGTGATCACTCAAACGGTTCTTCGACAGTTCTAAATCGCGTATACAGAGCGCTTCGATCAGCAGAAGGTGCTCTTTAGCTGTATTTTCTCGGATTTCCGGATCTTTGAATCCGATTTCTCGAAACGTCTGGATAAGACGATAGAGCTGATCGAGCATCGAGGTCAAGCGTCTGCTGTCGGCGGCTTGAATAAGGTACGTATGCAGCTCTGAATCTATATTCGAATGATCAGTTTCATTTTCTGAAGAAGCAAGGCTCTGTATGCGCTTCTTGATTTCTATTAGGGAGTGAATACTGAGTGAGGGAAGTGCTTTCTCTATAGCAATCAATTCCAATGATCTGCGGATTTCATAAATATCCTCAAGATCGTCAGCGTTGAAAGCATGCACTTTTGCGCCCCGTTTCGGTAGTATTTCCAACAGATCGTCCTGCTCCAGCTGCCGCAAAACCGTACGAATAGGGGTTCTGCTGACGTTAAACTCCTTCGAAAGAGCATCTTCCCGCAGCCAGCTGTTCGGTGGATAATAATTCTTTATGATTCTGTCGAAGAGAGTTGCGTAAATTTGATCCATGGCTTATTGTATTGAATCAAAAGAATTGTATCAATGCGACGGTAAGGAGGATTCTATGAACAGATCTTTGGAGCTTGTTTTTGATGCAAAGGCGACCTTAGGCGAGGGGGCTTTTTGGGACGTCGATAAAGGAGTTCTCGATTGGGTCGATATCGACGGGAAAAAGCTCCATATCTACGACCCCGATACACGGAGAAACTTGACAATTCCGGTCAAGGGACGAATCGGAACGGTAGTACCCATGAAAAACGGCGGTTACATATACGCCGAAGAACTACAGATTGTAACGATTGATGAAAAAGGGGATGACTATACAGTCGTTACCAAAATCGAGGGTGAGGTGCCGAAGAACAGACTCAATGACGGAAAATGTGATCCGGCAGGCAGATTATGGGTCGGGACGATGGATATGGACCGTTCGCAGCGTCGGGCAAATCTTTACAGAATAGACAGAGATTTCTCCTGCACAAAAATGGTCTCCGATCTTGGGATTTCGAACGGAATAGTGTGGAGCCTGGACGCGAAGAAGATGTATTTCATAGATACTCCGACGGGGGTTGTTGTTTCTTACGATTACAACAACCAAACCGGAGAGATAGCCGATAAGACCACGGTCATAACGGTCCCGGAATCAATGGGACATCCCGACGGGATGACGATCGATTCCGAAGGCATGTTATGGATAGCGCTGTTCGGCGGTTCCGCGGTCGGCAGATGGAACCCGAAGACCGGTGATGTACTGGAAACGGTAACTCTTCCCGTAAAAAATATTACTTCTTGCGCTTTGGGGGGCAAAAATCTGGACGAACTCTATATCACCTCCGCGAGGACGGGACTAAGCCGCCAAGAGTTGGAAACACAGCCTACGGCAGGCGGTCTGTTCCGCTGCAAAGTGGAGGTCCCCGGTTTGGCACAACCGAAATTCGACGGGTAAGTACCAAAGGCACGAGGCATCCAAACGAATATTACCGGTTTTGTATTTTTATATTTCATTAATTCAATTCTTAGTCGAATTAATTGTTAAAATGGTGTACAAGTCTTTATAAATTGTATACAAGATGTTGACATAGAACGAGCTTCACAATAGGATGACAATAGCTAACAAGGAGAATGAAGATAGTATGATAAAAGGATTAGAACATGTCGGCCTCAGTGTGAGTAATTTGGACCGTTCGATTGAGTTTTATACGAAACACCTCGGTCTGGAGGTGATACGGATTATCGAGCCTGCTCCCGATTTTCCGCTTGATAAAGTGGTGGGGATGCCCGGCTGCAAGGCCCGTATTGCTCATCTTCAATCGGAGAAAGGAATGCTGGAATTGTTCGAATATCTGGAACCGAGGGGGAAAGCCGTTCCAAACGACTTCAAGCAGGCGGACAACGGTTTTATCCATGCCGGCTTCACCTCGAACGACGCACGGGCCGACTATTCGCGAATGAAGGCCGCCGGCGTTCGATTCCTCTGTGAACCGATAGAAATACGGCCGCATGTCTGGATATTTTACTTTTTCGGACCGGACGAAGAAGTGTGCGAAGTTCGAGAAACCCCGAATGAAGGATAGAGGAGCTCTATGAAAGG
The DNA here is from genome assembly GCA_964543975.1 of uncultured Spirochaetales bacterium. Taxonomy (GTDB): domain Bacteria; phylum Spirochaetota; class Spirochaetia; order SPDA01; family CAZJBZ01; genus CAZJBZ01. The sequence goes on along the minus strand of CAZJBZ010000157.1, from coordinate 5,309 downwards.
CTTTCATAACAGAATACTTTACATTGATTTGGATCGACGTGAAACTCGATATGAAGAAATTACCGATTCTCTCTTGTCCGAAACATTAGGGGGAAAAGGGCTTGGAGTACACCTCCTGTTACGCGAAAATCCGGCTGGCGTTGATCCGCTCGATCCGGAAAACAGGTTCATAATCTGCTGCGGTCCGGTCACCGGGACGAAAATGTGGAGCCAGTCGCGTTTCGGCGTCTATTCGAAAAGTCCCGCAACCGGCGGGTTCGGAGAATCGTACTGCGGCGGTTCGCTCGCTCCGAAAATTAAGGGGTGCGGAGTAGACGCTCTCGTTATCACCGGAAAAAGCGATCGTTTGCTCTATCTGACTATCGATGAGAACGGAGTCGAGTTTAACGATGCGTCCGCTCTGAAAGGAGCAGAAACCTTCGATGCCGAAGAATATATCTTAGAAAGATCGAAAAACGGGGCCGGCGCAATGGTCATCGGACCGGCCGGAGAAAACCTCGTACGGATAGCGTGCATAAAATCGGACTATTGGCGCAGCTTAGGCCGAGGTGGTCTGGGCGCGGTCCTCGGTTCGAAAAATATCAAGGGGATTTCTTTCGCCGGGACCACACAAGCGGAAGTTGCCGACGGACAGCTCCTGAAAGAGTTCATCAAACAGATCGCAAAAATGGGAAAAGAATCGAAGGTAACTGCCACCTATCAAAATTACGGGACTCCGAGTCAAGTCGCGGTCACCAATGTAGCCGGTTGTTTCCCTACCAGATATTGGCAGTCGGGACGGTTCGATTCCTACGAGAATATATCGGCCGATTACATGCAGGAACACTTCGAAGTAAAACGACACGGCTGCCCGAACTGTTTTCTCCAGTGTACGAAACTATCGACGGTAAAGGAGGGGCGCCATGCCGGACTGCAAATAGAAGGGCCGGAGTTTGAAACCATCTATTCTATAGGCGGTCTTAACTGTGTGGACAGTTTAGAAGAAATTGTCTACCTTAACGATCTTTGCGATCGACTGGGAATAGATACGATGAGCGCGGGCAACTTGACCGCTTTCGCGACCGAAGCATATAAACTGGGCAAGATTGATTTTGAAATAGAATATAACCGGCCCGATACAATGGCCGAACTTCTCGAAGAAATCGCCTACAGGCGGGGAATAGGAGAGACCTTTGCCGACGGCATCAAACAGGCTTCAAAGATGCTTGAGCTGGAAGATATCGCGGTCCATGTAAAAGGGCTGGAACCCGCCGGTTTCGATCCTCGAGTGCTGAAAGGCATGGGATTGTCCTATGCAACCTCAGCGCGGGGAGCGTGCCACTTAAGGGGAACATTTTACAAAGCGGAACTCTCAGGGGAAATTCCGAAAGAGCAGATTGAAGGCAAGGCTATGCTCCAGATCGATTATGAGGATAGAGCTGCTCTTTTTGATTCATTGGTCCTGTGTCGTTTTTTTAGGGACTTTATAAAATGGGATGAACTTCATACCCTGATCAAAGCCTCGACCGGACTTTCTTTTTCGAAGGAAGGGTTGGCAAAACTGGCAAATAGGACCACGATGCGGACCAGGGAGTATAACCTGCGGGAAGGATTAGGGAGTAGTGAAGACAAACTTCCGAAAATATTCTTGGATAATCCGAACAAAGAAGGGGCCCTCCTGCGAAGCGATGAACTTACCGCAATGATCGATGAATATAATACCATTCGCGAGGAACGATATGAAAACGCACGATCTAACCTGTAATTTTAATTGGAAGCAGCTTTCGTCGGCTGAGGCGGACCTGAAAAAGCTTTCGAAAAAAACACTCATGAAAATTCTCTTTCAAACCTATCTTATCCACCATTTTGAGATGGAAGTTTTGCGATTGAAAAATAACGATTGCGTATGGGGACCGGTCCATTCGAGTGTCGGACAGGAGGCGATCGCTTCGGCAACTATTGCCGCATTGCGCAAGGAAGACAAGATAACCGGCAGTCACCGGGCCCATCATCAATTTTTGGCAAAGGCCCTCAATTTTGTACTTGACGAGAAGTGGGACCCCGAAAGGGATGAACTCTCGGCGCAGGCGCGGGAAGTGGTAAGGAAAACGTTGGCCGAAATCATGGGGCTCGCACCCGGTTACTGCGGCGGCAGAGGCGGTTCGATGCATCTGCGGTATGAAGAAGCAGGTATTTTAGGGACGAATGCGATTGTGGCCGGAGGAATTCCGCTGGCAACAGGGGCCGCGTACGCTGAAAAGTGGAAGAAGCACGGTTCCATTATCGCTTGTTTTTTCGGTGACGGTGCCGTAAACCAAGGTTCTTTTCATGAAGCCTTGAACCTTGCCGGACTGTGGGACCTCCCTATCGTCTATATCATTGAAAATAATCAATACGCGGTCGCGACAAACGCGAAAGACGCGGCGGCCGTCGATGACTTGTCGATACGCGCGGCGGGATACGATCTCGACGGTTGGATTGTCGAAGGGGATGATGTCGCCGCTCTCTATCGAACGGTTGAAAAGGCGGCGGAAAACGCGCGAAACAAATCAAAACCTTCAATTGTCGAGATAAAATGTTATCGGCACTATCATCACGCGGGAGACAAACCGGGAAGCGCTTTCGGTTATCGGGACAAAGCGGAAGAATCCGGCTGGTTGGAACGGGATCCCCTCGTTACCCTTCCGGTAATCCTGCAGAAGGCCGGGATCATTGCCGAGGAAAAAATCGAAATGATTCGGAAGAAGGCGGAGCAGGCGGTCGATGATGCTGTTGATTTCTGTACGGTCGGGGAAGACCGTTGCGGAGTACGGGAAGAGTTGTGGCCCGATCCCTCCACCGCCTCATTCGGGCTTCGGAGTAACGGGGAGGAGCTGCAAAACCTCTCATACGCCGAACCTGAAGATTTTCAAGAACATGACGAGATAAAGTTTTCCGATGCCATTGCAGCGGTGACCGGCCGCTGGATGGAGAAAGACCAGTCGGTAGTCGAGTTCGGGGAAGAGGTAGCAAACTTCGGAGGGGGGGCATACGGTGCAACGAAGGGGCTTCCCGCACGGTTTCCGGGTCGGATCGTCAATACTCCTATTTCGGAAGCAGGTTTCGTCGGTTTGTCTTGCGGAGCTGCCATGGCCGGAATGCGGCCGATCGTTGAAATAATGTTTCCCGATTTTACACTGGTCGCCGCGGACCAGGTTTTCAACCAGATAGCGAAGGCACGGCACATGTACGGCGGCACCACCGATCTTCCCCTTGTAGCACGGACGAGAATTGCCACCGGAAACGGATACGGCGGACAGCATTCGATGGACCCGATCGGTCTCTTCGCGCTTTTTGCCGGCTGGCGGATTGTCGCACCGAGTAACGCGTTCGATTATATAGGGCTCTTCAATACGGCTATGACATCTCTCGATCCGGTGCTCTTTCTCGAACATCATTCCCTCTACACCAAGAAGTTTCAAATACCCAAAGACAGCCTCGACTACGCGGTGCCGTTCGGAAAAGCTCGGGTGGTTCAAGAGGGGACCGATATAACGGTCATAACCTATTCTTCGCTCACCGGCCGGATCGGTGACCTCGCGGGAGAGTTTGAAAAGAGGGGAGTGTCGCTGGAATTGATCGATCTGCGGACAGTCGATCTACCGAGTATCGATTATGAGACAATCGGTGCTTCAGTTGTTAAAACAGGTGCTGTCGTTGTCATTGAAGAGGCGGCAGCCGGACAGGCAATCGGCGACAGGATAAATCATCAGATAACAGAACGGTTTTTCGACGCTTTAGACGGACCGCCGGGGTGGATAACCTCTCTCAATGTACCAACCTCCGTTTCTAAAGTGTTGGAAGAAGCGGCCCTGATCAGCGATGATGAGATTCTCGAAAGGACCACAGCAATCGCCGAAAGGCGTGGAATGTAACCTGCGTCAGTCGTGATGCTCTTCATCTTCACGATTCTTTTCTCTTTTTTTCTTGACCCGGAGTCGATTCATCTTTATTTTAATAATAGGAATGATTATTATTATGAGGTGTGAGAATCAACGAAACGAAATACAAACGGAGCCGTCAGCGTGAAAGTATTTTACAGCTGTTACGATCAACCGATAGACACCCGACCGCCGACTGGATTTACGAATCGCTAAAAAAAGAGTATCCGAATCTCAGTATGGGGACAATCTATCGCAATTTGAACATCCTTATGGAACAAGGGTTGGTAAAAAAGATCGATTTCGGAAGCACTTTTGACCGTTTCGATGCGTATATTGAACCGCATTATCATTTTGTTTGTGAAAAATGCGGTGCTATCATCGATCTCAAGCTTCCTGTCGATGAGGAGTTGAATGAAAAGGTGAGAAACGCGACTCCCTATAACGTTAAACGACACAGAGTGGAATTCTTCGGTGTATGCGACAAATGTTCGGGCAAAGAAGGAGATATGTGAGGGATCGGCATGGAGAAGATATTTTTTATAACAAATGTGATAATCGTTCCGAATATTATTTATATGAGTGTAATTATCAGAAAATCGCATCGTTGGTGCGAAAAAAATATAAATGAAGGAGAACAAAAATGGAACAAGGAATGCCTCTCATTGGTGACAAATTTCCAGAGATGGAGGTCAAGACGACTCACGGGATGATGAACCTCCCGCAGGATATGAAGGGAAAATGGTTCGTCCTTTTCTCCCATCCGGGAGATTTCACCCCAGTCTGTACAACGGAGTTTGTCTCATTCGCAAAAAAGGCCGACCAGTTCAAGGAATTGAACTGTGAGTTGATCGGTCTGTCAATCGATCAGGTGTTTTCGCACATCAAATGGACGGAGTGGATCAATGAAAAAATGAATGTGAAAATTCCCTTTCCCATTATAGCCGATGACATGGGGAAAGTAGGGAAAACCCTCGGAATGATCCATCCCGGAAAAGGGACAAATACCGTTCGCGCCGTCTTTATCGTTGACGCGGGCGGAGTAATCAGACTTATCCTCTATTATCCACAGGAAATCGGCAGAAACATGGATGAGGTCCTCCGCTCTCTCAAAGCCCTCCAGATTTCCGATAAAGAGGGAGTTGCTATGCCTGCAAATTGGCCGAATAACGAAGTTATCGGCGACCATGTCATTATCCCTCCCGCCGCGACGGAGCAGCTTGCCGAAGAACGGCGAAATACCAAGGAATTCGAATGTTTCGATTGGTGGCTGTGCCATAAAAAACGGTAAACTAAGAAAAATTAACTATCGAAGGCGAGTGCCGGGAAAGCACTTGCCTTTTTTTGATTGCAATTCATGGCTTTTTTCCATAAAATACTCTGAGCATATTATTAGTTATACCATAGAAA
>CAZJBZ010000156.1:0-9968 GCA_964543975.1 uncultured Spirochaetales bacterium | reverse complement strand
ATTTCGAGCCATTGGAGTAAGTGCAAAGTATGGTGAGGCGGAGTTCGGTTTTACAATGTCTCATGAGTTTGCTCACTTCATGGATTACTATTTAGGGACCAAAAAGCAGTATCGCTACAGCTGTGATAACCCGAACTCAACATCGGGAATCATCGCTAATAGATTTCGACGAAATATGAAATTTCGACAAAAAAGCGATTATCAGAATAGGACCAGTGAGTGTTTTGCCAGAGCATTCGAACAGTATTTCGCCTTGAAACAGGGTGAGGGTGAATCCTTTCAAGCGAAAAGTAATACTCAAGGAAATTATCCATCGAATGAAACCTTTATGCGAGAAGTGTATCCGTGGATAGAAACCTTTTTCAAGGAAAATGATGAACTGTTAAAAGCAATGCGCTTGCCGCTGTATGTGGAGGTCTAACATGGAAATCCTAAAGATGCAAACATACTATTACACACCTGAAGCATTAGGAGAGTTGGAAAAATCAGGAACCCTCGCCGTGTACGCTAGGGGGTATCAATCGGTTGGTATTCTCGACTATATCAAAATGCGAAAATCCATGCGATTAGCCGATGCACTCCTGAAAGCCGGAAAGTTAGTTCCCCAAGGAATCAAGCCGGAACACGAAGCCAAAGCGAAGAGAAAGTATCCTCCGGGGAGTCGATGGATCACTATCCATCCTTCGGGCAATAAAGAGGATAAGGGTGTGCCGGTCCTTATTCAGGATCATGGAGATGGCACTGCCCATGTGATCGGGGGTGCCAGTGGACGGCTGAATATGATGAAGCTTAACAATATCAAGTCACCTGAAGAATACAAACGACAAGTGCAGACGAAGAAAGAGGAAATAGCGCAGAAAAAGGAGGAGGAAGAGCGGAAGAGACAGGAATATCTTCAATCATTGTCAAAACAGGAGCGAAAGGAGGTAAAACAGGCGGAGAAGCAGAGAAAGCAAGCTGCCCGGGCAGCGGAGGTCCAGCGCAAACGTGATATTGAGGAAGCCGAAAAAGAATATTCGGATTTAATACAGGAAGCGTTAGACTGGGACGCTGATGAAGGTGTTATCGAGGATGCGTATGAAGAATCAAAAAAGGGATTGGAAGTAGAACTGGAGCAGGCGGTTGACCGAGATGATAAACAGGCTCAGGTCATTATCAAACGAGAACTCCGTTACCTGGATAAAGCGAAAAAACGGGCAGTGAAACGCCAGAAAAAGAATCTCATTGCTCAGGCGAAAGCCATAACGAAAGATTTCCAGAAAAACTTGGTAGAAGACAACCAATTACGAGAGGTCGTCGAAGCGACGCTGGAAGAATCGAGTGAAGCAAACGATACAATACGGAAAAAGCTGGGAGCCGGTTTGGGTTTTCAAAAGAAATATCGAGAAACGGCGGAGAAAAACGAACTGACAGCTACAGAATTGAAAGCGGAGAAGGATAAAGAGTTTCAAAAACGGCTGGGAGAAATTACGATTGAGCATGGACCGGAGGTCGCTTCATTTATAGAAAAAGGAGTCCAGGCAAATCGAGCGATCAATGAAATAACCGGAACAATCTATGAAAAGGAAACGTTTGAGAAACGGATTACCGATCTTGATGTGAAAACCGAACTCCTGAAGAAACATCTGGAGTTTAAACGGAAGATGGACGCTTTGCAGAAAAATAAGAAGAATATCAAGGAGATTCAGGTTGGTTTAGAAGTCAATCCTGTAGAAGAGGTTATCGATGATTTTTCAAGTCTGCAGTATGGAAACGGTGTCAAAGTAGAAACCAAACCGTTAAGTGAACTCTTAGCGGAGGAGCTGCAAAGTACGGAAGAAAGAATTAAAACCGAACGGCAATCGGCATTGAATCACTCTCTCTTGGAATCCATCAAAGAGAATCAGGACGGTTCTCAAAAGTGGATTGCGAACGGGATGTATAACGGTTTCAATGCGCTTAGCGGTTCCATTCTGCAAGGTGAAGCGCTCCCAAGGGATGCAGTGGATATTTTAGGAGTGGGGAACGCTGCTAAACTTCTTGCGTATCAGATTAAGAACAACAAAACCGAGGAAGACTATGATGATGTCACAAAGGGAGTGGAACTTTATCATCAGGAAATCAATGAAGAGATTGTACAAGGCGCTGTGGAGAAGGGAAGGGAACTTCTTGAACGCGCACAATCGATAGAGTTGGATATCGCGAATAATCCCGAAGATTTAGCTTTAATCAGAGAATTGAACGATCAGAAATTAGCTTATATTGATGAAGCCAATCGGATCATGGGGCAAGCTCTTGGTTCATTAGAAGCTTCAAGTGCGTTGGCAATGGAACTCAAGAAAGAGGAGTTTACCGGTCTCGATGTCAATTTCGGTAAGATAAGCTCCGAAGAAGCCATTATTAGAATGAGGGCTTTGGGCCTGGATGAGAAAGACTATGAGTTTATGACCATCAAAGGGGAGCGAATCGCCAAAATACAGGGAGAGGTCTTTCCGAAAATGATAGAGAACATTGAACCGGGAGAGACTCAGTTACGGGAGGAAGTCTCCGCAATTAAGGCGGGTGCGGAAGATAAGGAAGGGTGGTTGCCTCCGGGAGTTATCTCCAGACCAGTAGAGACCTTTGAAGATCCGGGTCCGAATGCATCATTACCTTCCGGTCATGTCGATAATCAGGAGATTGAAAACTCCGAGAAAACCGTTGAAGCTATTCATCGAACGCTTGGAGAGCTCCCGGAAGGACAATTTGCTTTTAAACAGGTTGATGATCTCAGTTCCGAAGAGCAAAACGCGCTGAGAAAATATTGGGAAAATACAATGTATAAAGGTTCTCAGGCTGAAAAAACGGCAACCAAGGAATACCAAACCGGAAAAGGAAAGTCCAGGACCGGTTTATGGAGCGGTTTCCTTCATGAAAACGGCGGGAGTAAAGAGTTTGCTTTTGAAGCAATCAAGGAAGACTTAATCGAGAACCATAGTAGCGAAGATATGTTTGGAAACAAAGAGGTTCCGTCCTTGGCAAAAGTTGTCCAGGACCAATGGGAAACCTATCGGGGATTACCCGATGCCAAAGAGTTGTTCCAAGCGATCGATAGCCTTCAGAGTGATTTGGATAAGGGATATGTCGAGGAGAAGTCAGCAGCCGAGAAAGAACTAGAAAAAATGCGCTCCGAGTTACCGTCGAAATTGAGTGAATTGTATGAAGCGCAAATGCGAGATCACTATATCAAACATATGAGTGGAGCAACTGAGGCCGAATTGCAGGCCGGGGAGACACGAGAGGATCGATCTCCCTGGGGGGAGTTTGTCCGAATGTTTGGAGGACCGAAAAACGCGCAAGAGGCGGTATTGGACAGGATAAAGGGAGAGTTTGTAGGTAAATACACCACCAATCACGGTAAAATATTGAAAGAAAAGCTTCAAACCGATGTACGGAAGATACGGCATGATACGGATTATGTCCTTGGGATGTTGGATAAAGAATCGCGGGATCGATACCTGGAACGTGCCGACCGAATCATGAAACAGTATGAAGCTCAAGTCGGGCGTGGTACAACAGGGAAGTTTGTCTCCGGTAGTCGTCGAGATAAGGCGGCGGAACTATGGAGGAAAGATCAGGCGGAAGAAGCGAAACAAGGTGCATTATTCGGTGGGGAAGATATCAAACAGGATGACGGCACGGAAATCCTTCATATCGGTAAACGGGCGGAAGCTCAATTAGCTTCCATGATTCCGGAAGTTGCAGTCAATCATACGCTTGCCGATAAATATTATGTTTCTCCCGGTTTAAGTATGTCGGGAAAGCATATTGAACAGCAACGAGCGATTAGAATGCTGGAAACCACGAAGAAAATGAACCTATCGTTTGGTACCGGTAAAGGGAAAAGCCTCATCTCTCTCGGTGCATTCGCTAATCTCAAGAATAAAGGGAAGGTAAGCCGGGCGCTATACGCAGTACCCTCTGTTGTCCAAAAGCAGTTCGGCTCAGAGGGACAGAAGTTCCTGGAACCGGGAAAGTTTCGATGGTCCGCTCAACCTGGGATGTCTCGGGAGGAAAGGATTGCAGCGTACAAGAATGGCAAATTGGATATGGTGGTTATGACTCATCAATCGTTACGCGATGATATGGTGCACTTAATGAGTCAAAAGTTGGGAAAAGGGGAAGAGGATACCAAAAAATACTTCAATGCGCTTTCACCAAGAGGGCAGAAAGAGTATCTTCGAGATACCTTGAAACAAAACAGTATCAATTTCGATATGTTAACCGTGGATGAAAGTCATTATGAGGTGGATCGAAAGAATAAGGAAGATTCCACCTTATCAAATATCCTTTCCGCTTTGGGGGGAAACACTGATTACTTATTAAGACAATCTGCAACACCGGTAAAAAATGATGTTTCCGAAGCCTTTTCAATGCTGCAAAAAGTGGATCCCGAGAAATTTAATAATCGAGATGAGTTTATTAAGCGATATGGTGTCGATTCTGATTTTGCTAAGAAGTCCCTGCAGCGTCTGATTGATCGTTATAATTACGCCAGTCCCACAGTGACCGGAGTGCATACCAATCACCATGAAGAGAAAGTAAGTCTAACCCCTGTTCAAAAGAAGGAGTATGAAAAGGTCGGCGAAATGTATCAGCGTGCACGAAAAGCCCATCGATCGGGGAAGGTGGATATTGAGGCAATGCGGTTTTTGTCCCCTAGCTCTTTCGGCAAGGGGTCGAGTGAAAAGAATGAAGAGATAGCACGGAAATTACAGCAATCTGTCGGTATCATCAAATGCGAAGCTCAGAACAGGATCATTCATCAGTTCGATCATGTGAATAACGCGAAGGTCCGGAAAGCGACCGAGATTGTAAAAAAGAAAAAGTATCGAGAAGGTGAGGTGGGCAAAGCAGGAGAGCAGAAACCGGGAATTATCTTCGCTCATAATTTAAAGGCTGTTTCAGGACTCCGGGATGCCTTGAAAAAGGAAGGATTGCGAGTAGGAATCATCCAAGGTTCACTAAACGGGAAAGAAAAAGAGAAAATCAAAAATGCCTTTAATCCTCCAAGTGGTAAAAGTGAAGATCGAGAATATGACGTTTTAGTCTTATCCGATGCAGGCGCTACCGGTTTGAACCTGCAAAACAGTGCCTATGTGATCAACTATGATATTCCGGATACCGATTGGGTGTTGAAACAGCGGAACGGAAGGGCGGACCGACATGGAGCTTTGCATCCTGAGATCGATTACCACAATATCATTTCGGACACTGATTATGATACCGAACAATGGGAACGAGTAAAACGGAAGGAAAAGTTGGGAGAAATATTCTCTTCAACCGTCGATCCGGCTGTCTGGGATGATACCGGCGTATCTGAACGGATTGCTCGGGTACGCCAGGATAGGATAAACCAAGGTTTGAAGGTAGCTTAATCCTTTTTTATACCTTTGCCCATTTCTCTCTTGCCTATTCAAGTTTTTGAATAATAACAATTGACAAAAATTCATAGATCAACGACAATAAATTATAGATTGTTACTTCATAAAAAGAAATGGAAAAAATATTCCATCCGAACGTTCGGATAGAATTGTAGAGGAGGGTGGTGACGAGGATAAAGGTACAATTCGACGATAAAGAATTGGCTGTCATCAAACAATACGCTGCGATTGATGATCGTTCCATGTCCAGCTTCATTCGACATGCAGTTATGGGACACATTCGTAGAAACAGGAAAAAAGATAGAAACGGGAATATTATCGAACCACCACAAAAAGTAGAAAAATGAGTACTGCCGAGTACTCGTATTACCTATATTGTAGGAGGGGAGAGAGTGAGTAAATACGCGGAAAATACCGAAGTACCGGTAGACCGCAGCAAAAGCGAGATCGAACGTATTCTGACCAGGTACGGAGCTGATGAGTTCATGTATGGTACGAAACGGGACAAGGCGGTCATCGCTTTTAAAGCGCACAATAAGCATGTGCGGTTTGTTCTTCCTCTACCGAATCCTGACGATTTCACGGAAACACCGACTGGAAGAGAACGAGCAAGGGGAGTACAAGAGAAAGCGTGGGAACAGGAAATGCGGAGACGGTGGAGAGCGTTGGCTCTATCGATAAAAGGGAAACTTGAATCAGTAGAAACCGGGATTATGAGTTTTGAGTATGAGTTTTTAGCTCATATCGTGTTACCAAATGGGGAGACAGTAGCGGAATATATGATTCCGCAATTAGAAGAAGCATACAGAACTGGAAAAATGCCGAAGATGCTACCGATGTTGCAGTAACATACCGTTCGTTTCGGTCGAACAAGGTAGAAATGTTCAAATGGCTTTGTGTAGTAGGGTTACTCATCGCGTTTGTTACGGCATGTAGTATGCCCTACGACTACTATTTTGATCACTCCGAATCATTTTCCTCAATTAAAGAGGTCTGTGAATGGATTTGTTTGAATATTGAGTATGAAGAGGATGTAAATAATGAGTGGCAATTACCGCACGAAACCTATGAGCGAGGAAAAGGCGACTGTGAAGATACAACTCTTCTGGCGATGTACTTCGTTCATGAGATGGGATATGATCCTGTCTTTGTTGAAGTGAGGTTTTACGCTACCGGGCAATATCATGCTATGTTTGGAGTAAATGAGTATCTCTATGATTCTTGTTTCGGGCAAGTCTGCTATTTTTGTGAGGTGATTAGAGTGTATGATTATACGAAAGCTCTTGCGAAGGCGGAAAAACGTTGATAGAAAATAGTATTGACTAGTTCAATAGATCGATCTATTTTTAATTGGTAAAGCTGATGGAAGAAATGGAAATAGTACAGTTACTTGCGAAAGCTTCTCTGCAGAGAAAACAAGCGTTGAAAACTAGAGGTCGAATTCAGGCTGCACAAGATCAGTTTCATGATATAGCACATGCTCGATTGGAGAGTTTAGGCAGGAAAGCGATGAGCAGTGAAGCCAATGAAGTGGCTTACCTTCAATTAGCGAGGCAAAAAAGCTTAACGTAAAAAAAAGGATTGACACTTTGTCGGTATAAGTGTATTTCTGAAGTAACAGTAAAAGCACTGAGGATTCAGTGGCCGTAGAACGGGGCTGAGTATACGCATTAAAAAATGTGTATATTCGGCCCTTTTTTTGTGGCCGAACGTTCGGATAAACAAGCATGGAAGAACGGATTTATCTTGAATTAGAATTACTCAAATCGATTGAAACGGATGACAATGGAAATTATATCGTGTGGGCGGAAGCTTCCAATGAGAATCTGGATTTCCAAGATGAAGTCATTCTGCAGCGGGCGTTACTGGATAGTAAGGATTATTTCCTTCAAAACGGTGTTATTTCTTATGATCATCGACATCTGCGCCCCGATCCGACCGATAAAGAGTGGAATCCGGAACGGTATATTATCGGAGAACCCCTAGCTGTTGAAGCGAAGGGACATCAAACCTTCGTCAAGGCAAAACTATATAAGAGCAATAAAATCGTCCAGGAACTGATTAACAAATTACAGGATGGTTCGACCCGGATTAAAACCAGTGTGGCGGGAAAACTGCCTCAAAAGGTCAGAGATTTCGATAAGCAGAAGGGCAAACTTTTCAATAAGATTGTTTCCGTGCTCTGGGATGAGTTGGCCTTTACCTTTAAACCGGTCAATCAAACCCTTAATCCCGTTTCGCTATCGCCCGCACAATTCGTGAAAGCCTTACGAAGCGGCTATGAGACGGATAGTGCTGTAATGACTGGTGGACGATCGGTCATACCGGAAGACTTGGAAGGGGCGGAGAACGACAGAAATAAGAAGCATCTGAGTGGAATCCTGTTGGCCATGATCTACGGCGATATTACGACACCGGAAGAAATGGAACACTTTCTCCGGGATCAAGGTTATGACGAAGGAGACGCGATCAATATATTGGAATCGATTGTTAATCGAAAAGGAAGAATCCAGAAATTATCACATATTGTGGAGGTGTAAATATGGATGGAGAACTCGTAAAAGCTTTGGATGAGACTCTTGATGAACTCGAGAAAGCGTTCAAAACCGGTACAAAAGAAAAAGAAGAGGACAGTAAGACGACTGTTCCACCGGAGAATGCCGACTCGGATTCGTATGAAGTTTCGGAAGAGAAAAAGGAAGAAGAGACAACCTCGAAGAGTCTCTATGATGAAGTTCGAGAAGACGCCGGAGATTATCTCGATGTATCGGATTTCTTGAACACCCTTACGAAATCGATATCGAAACGTATCGATGCCATTCACGAGGATGTAAAGAAAACGATTCAAGGTCAATCGGTTATAGCGAAATCTATTTCCGCTACGGCGCGGGTGATGAAAAGCATCGGTGATGAACCTGTACCGAGGAAAGCCGTACTCAGTAAATCGGAAAGGCAGTTCGGTGACGAGAAGCAAGAACCCGAAATGAGCAAAAAAGAAATCCTCGAGAAAGCACAAAAAGCTGTAGAGGAAGGGAAAATGCCCTATGTGACAGCGGGTGTCATCGAAGATCGTTTAAATAAAGGGTTCCCTCTGGATGAGAGTACTCTTTTACTACTGAAATCAATCAATTAAGGAGGTGGTATAGATGTTTTTAGATCCTAATCAACCACTGGAAATGGGGATGATTCAACAGGGAGACCTGTTTAAGGCGTTAACAGCGGGATACGGTACCGATAGTGCCGCGTATACCGGTGGGCGGTCGCTCATCCCTGAAGACATTGAGATGTCGTTAATCAACGCTCTCACTTTTAATAAACAGGATTTCAAGCTTATGAACCTGATAAAGCGAGAGCCTGTACAGAGCACGGTTCATGAGTATACTCGGGAAACCGCCGTTGGAGCGGAGCAGCCTATCTTCGTGGAGGAAGGTGGCGAATCGGAAGAGAATACAACCGAACTCGAGAGAGTCACCAAGCCGGTGAAGTATATGCAATCCTTCAGGAAAGTCACGTTGCAGATGAGACAAGCACGGACTTTGGAAGACGCCGAATCCTTGGAAAAAACCTCCGGTACGCTGGAAATCCTCAAAGGAGCTGAAGCCCATTGTTTTATCGGTAATGGCGCGGTGGTTCCGGTACAGTTTGTCAGTATTCAAAATCAGATTCTTTCCGTAGCGGCCGCGAAGCAGAATATTACCGATCTTCGTGGCAAAACGATGACGACTGCCGAAGGAGAAACCGCGTTCAATGAACTTGTTCGGATGATATTTGAAAACGGTGGCTGGGCTACGCACAGTTTTATGCCTCCTATTATTTCCCAGGACGTCCAGACTCTGGTGAAGGACCGATTACGGTTTAATCCGGAGGATAGAAGGGGAGCGATGGTTGTTGAAGCCTGGCCGACAGCTCATTCCGGAGAAATCGTTATTGCAGGCCAATCGGCGGGACCGGACAAGTTTTTCCGTGTGAAAGGCGCTATAACCTCGGTCGGTGGGGCGAACAAACCGAATCCTCCGGATTCCGTTACCGTTACCCTACAAGATAAAACAGGTGGGACCGGCTTTACCGCTGAAACGCAGGGTGATTACTTCTACGCCGTCTACGCAATCTCGAAAGACGGTATTTCCACAGCGACTACTCCGGCAGGCGCGGCAGCTCCTATCGCTGGCAAAGAAGTTATTGTTACAATAACACCCGCGGCGTCTAATCCCGGTACCGGCTATATTATTTGTCGGTCCAAAAAAGACGCGGCCGACGGTACCGATGTACGGGAGATGATTCGGGTACCCGATAGTGGAGAGGTAACAACCGTGTTCTTGGACCGTGACGACTGGCTTCCCGGAACAGGAGAAATGGTCCTCGTCTCTCAAACCGGTATGCAGGCAACCGTGCAATTCGACCAATTTCTTCCATTGATGAAGTTCCCTCTCTATCCGACGAAAAGCGCCATTATTCCTTTCCTCGTCCTTCTTTTCGGCAGTCTTGATGTCAAAGTTCCCTGGTATCACGGATTCATCAAGAATATCGGCTACACCGGCATGAATTGGTTCTAAACGAAGTGCAAAG
>CAZJBZ010000155.1:0-9975 GCA_964543975.1 uncultured Spirochaetales bacterium | reverse complement strand
CGGTGCGTATCTCGTTTTTCAGGAATTACTGGAGAAAGGGGCAATACCGGCTGTCCCAAGGTTAGTCGCAGTTCAATGCCAAGGTTACACCCCCTTAGCGGAAATCGTTTGTCCGGAAGAAAACAGACCTGTAGAGGGCGGGGAGGTGCCCCCTGAAGAGGCGGACCATCATCCGTTGGCCGACGGAATAGCGATATCAAATCCGGTCCGCCTTCATGAAATGAGAGACGCCGTTCTCAACACAGGCGGGACCGTGATTATCGTCACGGATGAACAGATTCGAGCGGTCCTGGAACAGACGGGACGATTGGGTTTTTTCATCGAACCAACGGCCGCCGTGGGGCTCGCCGGTGTTCTCAACTACCTGCGCTCCGCTGCTCACGGTGGACAGGAGAGAATCGTTACCGTTTTTACAGGCCATGGATTGAAAAACCCCGTGCGAAAGTAAGAACATTTCCTTGCAATTCGGGCCGGCACTCAGTATTTTCTAAGAAATGGTTGACGCGCCTTCTTTCCGTGATTTAATCGATTTCATTTCTCCTCACGATGAGATATTCATCCAGCCTCACGATTTTCCCGACCATGATTCAATTTCGGCGGCTTTCGGCCTTCAATATCTGCTCTCCCTCAACGACATAGAGGCAACAATTATCTATGAAGGGGCAATCCAACGTGATTCGCTGGCGAGGATGATGAGTGAGCTGGGAATAACGGCAAAACAGGTCTCCGAAGTTACTGTTACTGCATCGAGTAAGATTATTATGATCGATGGTTGTTTGGGAAACAAAAATATAACCGAATTACCGGGAGCAGAGATTGCCATCATTGATCATCACCAGTCGACCGCCCCGGAACATGTTCCGTTCAGGGACATCCGTTCCGAATATGGTTCCACCTCGACAATCATCTATAATTATTCGGTAGAGCTTGACACGGAGCTTCCCTCAAAAGTTGCAACCGCTCTGATGATCGGATTGTTGTTGGATACCGCGCATCTTATGAGGGGAGCGGGAAAAGAAGACATCACCTGCTATGCCGCCCTCTATGACCTTGCTGACAATGTGTTTGTCAATAGTGTTCTGAGAAACAACGTACAACAACAAGATCTCTACTATTTTAACATTGCGTTCCAACAGGTTTCAATCCAAAACAGGTTTGCATTTTGTTATTTCCCGGACGGGTGTAATCAAAATCTGCTGGGAATAATTGCCGATTTCTTTCTGTCAATACAGGAAGTGAACTTTGTCTTTATGTGTGCTAAAAACGGAGACAGAATAAATTTATCTCTTCGAAGTGAGAAGGAGGAATGGAATTCCGTGGAAATCATCAGGGTAATACTAGGCGGCATTGTCTTTGGAGGAGGACATCATGGCATGGCGGGAGGCATCATCATGGAAGCGGACCATTTCGATGAAAAGCAGTGCTTCAATGAACTGAAAAAACTTCTCGGCATAACGGCGAAAACGGAATCGGGAGAATGATTATGGCTGAATACGAAACAATAATAGAACTGAATAATGAAGTCGAAGCAAATCTATGAGGACATAAAAAAACCGAGAGGTCCTTAAGCCTTTCATTATTTGACTGCTCAACATTATAACAGTACATTAAAGGCTGGCCTCTTTCAGAATACAATCACGGTTCACAAGCGGACTCTACGATTCCCTGCTTGTGAACTTTTTTACATGAGGGACATCCCTAATTAGCAAGAGGCCCGCATATTAGCGGAATAAATCAATAAACACAAATAAGGAGCAGACAAAATGATTTACAAAGAGTATGGAAAAACAGGTAAAAAAGTTTCGACCCTCGGATTCGGAGGAATGCGCTTCAAAGAGGTCGACAATACCGACGCCTGTGTCGAGATGATGCTGGAGGCGGCGAAAGGTGGAGTCAATTACTTTGACACGGCACCCAAATATTTCGGCACGCGGAGTGAGGAAGTATTTGGTGCCGCTTTCAAGGAGTTCAAACGCCGGAACATCCCCTTTTACAGTGCCTCGAAGACGTTCGAATCCACCGAAGAGGGGGTAAGACGAGAGATCGAAGCACAATTACAACGGTTAGGCATCGATACCATCGATTTCTATCACATCTGGTGTATTACCAATCTCGATAATTGGCACGAACGTAAGAGCAACGGGGTCCTCGAGGTGTTCGC
The DNA here is from genome assembly GCA_964543975.1 of uncultured Spirochaetales bacterium. GTDB lineage: Bacteria > Spirochaetota > Spirochaetia > SPDA01 > CAZJBZ01 > CAZJBZ01. The sequence continues at coordinate 7,814 of CAZJBZ010000155.1, read as the reverse complement.
GAAACTGAAAGAGGAAGGGCTTATTAATCACATCTGCGTTTCCAGCCATTTAATCGGTGATCAAATTAAAGAGTTATTGATGGAAGGGGTTTTTGAAGGGGTCCTGTTCGGTTACTCCGCGTATAACTTCTCTACCCGACAGGCGGCGTTCGATGCGATAACCACGCACAACCTCGGCTGTGTGGTGATGAATCCCTTAGGAGGAGGACTTATTCCTCAGAATCCGCACTTGTTCGATTTTTTAAAAACCGACGCCACTCAGACCGTGGTCCAGTCGGCCCTCCAATTCCTCTTCTCCCATAAAGATATCACGGTGAGTTTAGTGGGATTCGGAAACCTCGATGAGGTAAAAGAGGCAGTCGAAGCCGCTAATAAGTACGGACCCTATTCCGAAACAAAATTGGAAGAGATCAAATCGAATGCTCCTGCTTCCATCGAAGGGATCTGTACCGGTTGTCAATACTGTGACGACTGTCCGGAAGGCATTCCCATCCCCAAATTGATGGATGCCTACAACCACAAAATTCTCACCGGAAAAGATCAGGAAGTGATCGACAGGATAAAAAACCACTGGTGGATTTCTCCCGATGAGGCGGCCCGTTGCGTGGAATGCGGTCAATGTGAAGATGAATGCACTCAACATCTCGATATCATCAACAGGCTGAAATACATAGCCGATCTGTCCAAAGCCAAATAATTGCTGGTAACAGGAAACCGGCGCTCTGTCCGCTATTCCGGAAGGCGGTCGTTTTCATCTTGAAGCGGCCGCCATCCATATTCTTCCATATCTATGCGGTTTTTCAGTCCGAATACAATCCCCTCCGACTCCAGTAATTCTTTCTGCAGTTCATACCCCCCGCCCCGGGGCAAGGAAATGTTTCCGTTTTTCCCTACCACTCTCTGCCACGGCAACCCATATTTGCCGGACATCGAATGGAGAATTCGGGCCACTTGACGTGAAGCTCTGTGGTTACCGGCCATCGCTGCGATTTGTCCGTAGGTGACGACGTTTCCCTTTGGGACCTGTCGTATACCGGCCACTACCTTCTCCGTAAAGGATGTCACAATCGCCCCCTCATTTTTTTCGGTACTTAGCTTTGTTCCGCCTTCAAGGCTTCGATTTTTACCAATTCCGCCTTCCGTACAAACCGATCGGTCTCCTCCTTCAGGCGGATGATTATTTCATCCTCCTTTGAATTTCCGATCACCTTCTCCAGTTCCGCCTTTGAATCATAGACCATGGTTCTGTACGGATTGTTAAAATCTTTTTCTCTGCTCTCTCTTGTCCTCTCGCAGCCTGCTTTTTTTATCCTTATCGCCTCCGCGACACAATCACTCCACCCAAGCTCCGGAAACAGTACTCCGATCAGAGCGAGAGCGTATTCCGCCCTGTCGACCGCATTGCCACTCGCCCCAGCCGCATCAAAGGCATTATGGACTTCCCGCCATGAGGCGAGCGCACCCGATTCGAGCCTGGAAATGATGCCGCGGTACCGCTCATCGAGGATGAGTTTCCCCCCCCAATTAATCCATCGCCGGCCGTCAATCGTTTCGGGGAGTGAGGTTTTACGATTCACGCGCTCGACACACCACGTGACATCCCGGCTTTCCATGAGAACAGTTGCCGCCCATAAGAGAATCGTCTCACGATAGATGTTGTAAGCTTCTCTCCATTTCACGATGAGAGTTGGAATCGATGATGCTTCGATGGTATCCGTTGTCACTACCAATTCCGGGCAGTGGTCGGAACTGTTTTGACAATCGTTAAGAATCGTCCGTCCCTTTTCCACAGAATGAGCGATGGACTCCGGACTGTCGGAAGGTCTCAACCCGCCGTCCCTTCTGCGCCATGCTTCTCCCACCCACCGTTCCAACAGCCGTAATGAGGCGGCCATCTCATGGACCGTATCGGGTGCCAGATAATCCAGCTCCAAAGCGGACGCCTCTTCTTCACGGTGGATCGCGCGATTGTCTCTCTTCCGGTATTTTCGGGTATTTCTTTCCAACCCGTACATGTTGTAGAGCAGCCAATAGGCGGGCATAACGGTGAGTCCGTCGGTTCCCGTGTCCCGGGAGACGAGAGAAAACGGCAGCGGAAGGCATATCTCATGCGGATAGGAACTCTTGGCAAGCAAAGAGAAAGAGGCGAACATGCTATTATGTTTTAAACTGGTGCAGAGACCCGGCCAAAAGCCTCTGGAGGCATATAACTCACCGTCGTTCCTTCTCGAGTTGTGGTTGGAACCGATGACTGCTCCCGCGGCAATATTGCTCTGCCCCCCCAAAAAAGCCGCGCAGAGAAAAGAACTGCGATGGTGCTGTTCGTGAAACGGAAAGACCAAAGCGCTGAGCAGTTCGCCGGCAGAGAGGTTAGCATTGTCTCCTATCAGACTGTTTTCGACAACTAATCCGTTGTTCAAGCTGACGTTTGTCCCTGTCATAAACGAACGAGCAGTCACGAAAGCATCAATTCCGTTTCGATACCCCACAATGCCGTTTTTAAGGATGACGCCGGTACCGATCGAGGTAACGGCATCCCTGCAGCTTAAGACCACAACATTATCAAGTTCACCCGCACCGTCTATGACTGCGAATTCTTTTATGACGCATCTCCTGAGTTTTCTAGAGTTTTTGATGACCGCGTGTTTTTCAATCCGGCAGCTACGATTATCGGCATTTCGCCATTCCGATTCGGTCAAAGTCCGCAGGCCCTCGAGCAGCCGACTGTTTTCCCGGCGTTTCGCCCATAAGGCGCCGTCACCCGGAAGCATACCGATAAAGAAGGGGACTGCCCGTCCTCCGTTCTCATTTATCAGGTCCGCTTTCAGTTCATTCGGTTCGATGCCTTCACCGCCGACGAGTTCATCGACACGGCTGATAACGACATTCCGGCCGATTGTATATCCCGAAACGACTCCGGCCCCATCGATTGAAACATCACCGTCAATGGTGCATGAATCGATCCGAGAATTGTACAGACCCACAGGGTATTCCACTCCCTCCGCGGAGATCACTGTCTTCGTCATGGGACCTATCCGAACCTTCCCGGTAAACCGACACCCCTTTATCCGTTCGGGCCGAAAAGGATCGGCAACCAAAATCGTGTCCCATGGAGATGCCGCATTTGTCTTTTCTAAAACGGTCCGTTCCCCTCCTGAAAGTGCTCTCCATTTGTAATCGCGGGCGGACTCTTCGGACATTTTCACTCTCTTCTCCTTGCGATAATCACCATGAAAACAGACCTGTATTCGAGAATCGCTTACATATGGATAGAAAAAACTCTCGTAAAAAGAAGGATATACGGCATTTACAAAAAATTCAATTAATCGGGCAGCATGCAAAACAGGCGCATGCGGCAATTGTCTGCCTGTTGACGCCGACAAATAGTAGTGTTACGTTGTTTATATTTGTACTATCAGTATTCGATACCGGGAAAACAGGGGACTTTTTAAGGAGTGTAGAATGAGTTCAATACAAACTATAGGGGTCATCCACAGTAATTTCAACGAACCGGCCGATCCGTTCGAGATGAGGAAACATGAGAGTACGATAACCATCGAAGATAAATATCGTGAAGGCCTCTTTCGATTAGAGGAGAACAGATATATTCAGATCATTTTCCAATTTCATCTCTCTACCGACGACTATTCTCTTAAAAGTAAACGATACCATGGGGAGGTGAAAGGTGTTTTTGCGAGCCGGAGTCCTTTTCGTCCTTCCGCCGTCGGCGTTACCACGGTGGAACTTCTGAAAATTGAAGGGACCACGTTGACGGTAAAAGGACTCGACGCGGTGGACGGTACACCGCTTCTCGACATAAAGCCCTATACCCCCGTCATGGACGAGAACGAACAGGAAGCAGTCTGTCAGGATTTTCGCAAGAGATTTCCGAGGGAAGAGATCACCAGACTGCTGAAAATCGGAGACATTGAAAAACTGCTGGTAAAGGCGGGAGAACTGCACGGCCACTTCTGCCCGGGGGTTTCCTCGGGGGTCATGGCGGCCGCCTACGGATTGAAACAGTTCGACCAAATCTCGGACGGTATGGAGGATATCTTGGCTATCGTAGAAACGAACAACTGTTTCAGTGACGGTGTGCAGTACGTTACCGGCTGCACCTTCGGGAACAATTCACTCATCTACCGCGATTTCGGGAAGACCGCGGTCACCATCACCGACCGCGACGCGAAAGGCATTCGGATTGCCGCTAAAAATAACAGTGAGATTATGGAACGCTCTTTCCCGCGGTTTCGAGAACTGTTTGAGAAAGTTGTGAAAGAAAGAAACTACGATCGGGAGTTGCTGCGAGAGTATAAAAAAGAGGCGATGAAGGCGAGCTTCGGAATGCTTACCAAAGACTTCGATTCTCTCTTTACGGTACAAGAGGTTTCACCGAAAATACCGCTGTACGCTCCGATGCGGGAGAGCATTCAATGTGACAGGTGCGGGGAGAACGTTATGGCCGGTAAAACCGTAGACAACGATGGGCGCTCTCTTTGCCTTCCCTGTTCACGATCACCGTACAACCAGCTTATCGGAGAGGGTATTATCTGTGGCTACGATCCGGAAGTTTCAGGGTAATCGTCGGTAGTGTTGAGCAGGAGCAGTAGTTCCGACTGAGTGAGCACCGGCCCAAACGCTTCATTACTCATATCGATAAAATACCTAAGAGTGTTAACGCGTCGGGGGTGGATCATCGGCCAAGGAGGCGGCGGGTTCCTGTAATTTCCTCTTTCATCCAGCATATGGGTCCTGTTTGAGGCAAACCTGGTACTATAAACTCTTGCCTCGATCAATTTAAATAGCGGCCGATATGACTGTATGACTTCCAGCGTATAACGGGGATGGACCCATTCTCCTTTTTCTCCGTCGGTATATCCGAATGTACTGTCCAGATAGTGCTCCAATTCGCAGGGAAAGGATAGTCTGGTGTCCATATCCCAGACATACCATTTCTCATTAAAAGTGAGGAGGATGACATGATAATCCCACAAGATGCCACCGTACTCATCTCCGGCTTGTTGGTTTAAAAAGAAAACCTTGCGAAGGTGGTTTGAAATAAAAACAACGTAGCGCTCATACTTATGGAAATGTTTATTTCGGACAAGATGCCATACATTCTCTTCACAATAAAAGGGCGTATATTTGTAGGAACTTCTATTCGGCATATCTCACAACTCCAGGGAGGCAATTGCCGCATATCCCTGTTTTGAAAGAGACTCCATGGAGATACTATTCCGACGGCCCCGCAGGCGGCCTAGGAGAGTGCAAATCGCGTCAAGAAGCCCGAAGGTAGTAATATGTTCGGACTCGGACCCCACGATATCGCGGATGGACCTCTCCGCCAATCATTACGGATTTCGATCATCCGTTCTTCTTCGCGAAAGTATCCATAAAGCCGGCAAGACTCTGGGCCCCGTCTAAAGGAAGCGCGTTATAGAGAGAAGCCCGACACCCGCCGACGGAACGGTGTCCTTTTAATCCTACCATTCCGTTGTCCGCCGCCTCTTTTACAAACCGTTTTTCCAGCTCCTCATTCGGCAGCCGAAAGACCACGTTCATGACCGAACGCACTCTGTTGTCGACCGGTGAATTGTAAAACTCACCGTTTCTCTCAATGGCCTGATAGACCGCTTCCGCTTTATGTCTGTTCACCTTTGCAATCTCTTCGACGCCCCCCCGGTCCCGCAGCCATTTAAGGACCAAGTGCATTGCAAAAATTGGGAACACCGGAGGAGTATTGTAGAGAGAGTTTTTCTCTACATGGGTTTTGTAATCAAGATACGCCGGTAAATTGTCGGAAGAATCGTGAACAAGATCGTCCCTGATCACTACAACCGTAACTCCGGCCGGACCGATGTTTTTCTGTGCCCCGGCATAGAGAATACCGAACTGCTCCACGGGGATGGGGCGGCTTAAAATATCACTGGACATGTCCGCGACCAGAGGAACATCACCCGTATTCGGGAAATCAGACCACTGGATGCCGTTGATCGTTTCATTAGAGGTAAGGTGGAGGTAGGAAGATCCGTCGGTCGGAACAACATCGGAAGAGGTCGGAAGCGTCGTATAGCCGTTCTCTTTTCCGTCATAGACACACCGTACCGTACCGAACTTTTGCGCGTCCGACAACGCTTTCTTCGCCCATGAACCGCTTACGGTGAAATCGCAGCCGGCCTTGCCCCTCATGAGGTTCATCGGTACCATCGCGAACTGCAGTGTGGCCCCTCCGCCTAAAAGCAGCACATGATAATTGTTCGGAATACCGAGCAGGTTTCGAAGCAACTCTATCGTTTCACTATGAATTGCGTCGTACATGGGACTGCGATGACTGGTTTCGATGACCGAAAGCCCCTCCCCATGATAATCGACGATTTGTTCTTGTATTTGTTCTAAGACAGGATAAGGCAGTGTTGCGGGTCCGGGATAAAAGTTGAATTTTCTTGCCATGTTTTACTCCTTGGTTGATAACTTTTGCATATACTACTGAAGAGAAGAGAGGGTTTCAAGCCGTCTTTAACCATGGAGGAAATTAAAACGGATGAATTAATAATCCCGAACGCAATTTCGGGGCGAACCAGGTCGATTTCGGAGGCATTATCATGTGAGCATCCGCTACCGCTAAAAGCTCGTCCACGCTTACCGGAAAAAAAGTAAACGCAACGCCTCCCTGCTCATCGACCATTTTTTCAAGTTTCACGGGGCTCCCCGGTCCTCCCACAAAATCGATTCTGTCGTCACGACGCTGGTCCATAATGCCGAAGACATCCTCCAACAGAGTACGTTGAAACCAGGAAAGATCGAGGGCTGCAACGGGGTCGGTAAACTCTTTGTCCTTATCGATCCTTATTTCATACCAGCGGTCGTTATGATACATGCAGACGGTTCCTTTTTTTTCCGGCTGTTTTTTATCGGTGGGATCGAGAGTGCATCGCTCACGTACCGCTTGAAGGAACTCTCTGTCCGACCTGCTTTTCGTTCCGTTTCCGATATCGGTTATGTATCGATTGTATGGGAAGATTTTTAATTGATCGGAGGGAAAGAGGACTGTAAGGAAATAGTTGTATTCCGCGTTTGGGTCGGTCACTGCTGTGGCTTTGCCGTCATTTCTCCGGCCGGTTTTTTCCCGTTCAGCTTTTACTCGCGCCGCCGCAGCCGCCCTGTGGTGCCCGTCGGCAATATAGAAAGAGGGCACCTTTTCGAAGGCTTCACGGACGGCATCTGTATCCGAGACCTTCCAAATCGTATGTTTGATATCATCCGAGGCTTCAAAATCGTAGAGCGGTTGACCCTTGGGCCGCTGTCGAAACAACGTGGCCAACTCCTCCGTTCCGCGGAAAATGAGAAGAACCGGACCGGTATGGGCTGAGAGTGCCTGCATGTGACGGACCCGGTCGTCCTCTTTTACCTTACGGGTATGTTCATGTTTTTTTAAAATGTCCTTTTCATACTCTTCTAAGGAAGAACAACAGGCTATGCCTATCTGTTCCTGCCCGCCCATCTGTATTTTATAGAGATAGAGGGCCGGTCCGTCCTCTTCAACAAAAAAGCCTTCCCTCTTCATCTTTTCAAAATTCTCAGCACCTTTCCTGTATACCTGATCATCGTAGGGGTCGGCATTGTCGGGAAGGTCTACTTCCGGTTTTATAACATGAAGAAAACTGAAAGGGTTGTTTTTTGTAAGCTGTCGCGCCTCATCCGTATTAATAACGTCGTACGGAACACTGGCGATCTGCTTCTCGTAGCCCTGCTTCGGCCGCATCGCTCTGAACGGTTTTATTATTGCCATAACGGCAAAACAATAGCACAGATGC
>CAZJBZ010000154.1:0-10050 GCA_964543975.1 uncultured Spirochaetales bacterium | reverse complement strand
GGAATACGTTGATAAAAACTACTCCGACCACGACATAGGATTGGAACAAATAGCCACACGTTTGTTCGTCTCCCCAAGCTATATAAGCAGTACATTCAAGAAATACACACAGATCTCCGTGACCCAATACCTAACCAGGGTACGGATGGAGAAGGCGAGAGAGCTGCTCGATTCCGAGGACAAAAGTATCGGAGAAATTGCCGATATGGTAGGATTTAATGATGTCTACTATTTCAGCAGATCATTTAAAAAATTTTACGGCGTACCGCCTTCACGGTACGTCCGGACAAAAGAATAACTATTAAAGGAGTAATTGATGTTACACGATCCGGGAAGTTACACCCAACCACAAAAATTACAAGCAATCAACCTAACAACCGATGAAGAAGACATCCTAAAAGGACTGGTAGACGAATATGCGAGAATCGCCGCTTTACCCGTCCAGAAAGAGAAAGCAGCATTGTGGACAAAACTCAACGACCGCGATTCGGAGCGTCCCATGGTGTGGATCAACGAAATACCGTGGCACGAGATGAATATCGATGACGAATTGACAATCCGGTGCAGCGATCCGTGGGCCCAGGGCCTGGAACAGACCTTACGACGGGAGATATACCAGTGGAAACATATGCCGGGCGATATGGTGGTGAGCGAATTTTTACCCTGCCCTTTGATTATCCACAGCACCGATTTCGGCATCCATGAAAACGTCGATGTGACAAAAACCGATGAGAAAAGCGATATCGTCTCCCGCCATTTTAATATCCAGATAAAGGAGCCGGAAGACCTGGAGAAGATCACAATGCCTGTTGTCACCTACGACGAAGCTTCGACAAACATCGCGTTCGATACAATGCGGCACCTTTTCAAGGACATCATCGAAGTACGAAAAATAGGACAGAAACACATTTGGTTTACCCCGTGGGACTACCTTATCCGCTGGTGGGGGATCCAGGAAGCGATGATGGATTTGGTGATGCGTCCGCGGATGGTACACGACGCAGTCGAACGGATGGTCCGGGCGTGGATGACCGAGCTCGATCAATTGGAGGAACAAAACCTGCTTTCTCTCGACTGCAACAATACGCGGGTAGGGTCCGGCGGCTATGGCTATACGAGCGAGCTTCCTGGTGACGGTTACGATCCAAACCACGTACGGTCGAAAAACATGTGGGGCTGCTCAAACGCGCAAATCTTTTCCGAAGTATCGCCCGAGATGCACTGGGAGTTTGCCGTCGAACACGATATGAAGTGGCTCAACCGGTGGGGACTCACCTACTACGGCTGCTGTGAACCGCTGGACAGAAAAATAGATCTGATGTGTCGGATTCCCAACCTAAGGAAACTCTCGGTCAGTCCGTGGAACAATTTCCGCCGGATAGTCGAAGAGGTCGGGGGTAACTATGTGTTGAGCGTAAAACCGAACCCCGCCGTCTTCGCCGAAAAATCGTGGAACTCGGAGAACGCCCGGCAAGACCTGCAAGAAAAATTGGAGATAGCCCGCGCTACAAGCTCAGAAACCGGCGGGACCACGGGGACGGAGGTTGGAAATTCGGTCGCAGGCTGCCACATCGAGTTCATCATGAAAGACATCTCCACGGTAAAATACAAGCCGGAGAGGCTTTGGGAGTGGGAGACGATCGCCATGGAGGTGGTAACTTCAGTTTAGAGACGCAAACTTATTCGTACAACCGTATGTCATAGCCAAAATTTCCGGTGACGGCTTTTTCGTAAATCCGGTCGGCGACCACGAAATCCTGTATAGCGGTCCCCACACTCTTGAAGAGCGTCACCTCATCGACAGAACTCCTCCCGGGAATCTTGTGGAGCCCGTACTCACCGATCTCTCCGACGATATTGTCCTTGACCCGTACATACTTTTCGGCCATATGGACGAAATCTCCACTTTCGTTAACGCAGGATTCTTTATCATCGAAATAGATACGGGAAGAGAGGATGATTTCAGGGTCCAGCTCTCTCATGGTGGGTTTGAATGAACCGATCGCGTTGATATGGGTACCGGGTTTGATATGCTCTTTAAAGAATAACGGTTCCGTAGAGTTTGTCGCGGTGCAGATAATGTCCGCCTCACGAAGGACTGCCGGGTCGTCTGCTATGGTGATGGGGGCCTCGATTATATCTTCCATATCCTTTACAAACGATTCGGCCTGTTCGCGTGATTTGTCGAAAATCCAGACCCGCTCCAATGACCTGACCGCATCCACCGCTTCCAACTGGGTCCGTCCCTGTTTGCCACACCCGAACACGGCGACACGCTTCGAATCTTCCCTGGAAAAATATTTGGTCGCTAAGCCGCTCGCCGCTCCGGTCCGCAGTGCAGTGATAAACTCGCCGTCCATAAGGGAGAGAATCTCTCCCGTGGTGTTATCAATCAACAGCACAAACCCCATAATGGTAGGGATACCGGGGACAGGTCCGGAGTTTCTTTGGGTAAGCAGTTTTATGCTCGATTTATCCCCCGTATCGATGAAAGCAGGTTTAAAAAGGATAGTGAGTGATTCATCTCTGGAGCTGACAACAGAGCGTGACGGTACGTAACACTCTCCCGAAGCAAGTTTTGCAAACGCCACCGACATGCTTTCTATCGCTTCACTCATGGTGTAGTTGGCAGCCATTTCGCTTCTTTTGATCACCTTTATCGGTTGTCTTTTTTTGCCCATAGGGATTGCTCCTTCTTCACCTTGTTTTTCGCTCATCAAACCGAATCGGACCCGGCGGCAGTATCAATAGAAGGTATGGTACTATTTCCCGTTTTCAGTGTCTACGGAACCAAACCGTTTCATTCTTCCGAGAGAGAAGGAATAGTTCTCAAATTCTTCCTTGGCTCTTTAATAAAGAACAGAAAGAGCACTATTTGAAGCGCGGCAACCCCGAGACAGATGGCGAACAGGGGTGGTAAATCAAATCTGTTGGAGATAATGCCGATGACGGCAATCGGAACGGAAGCGGCTCCCACGGCAAGACCTGACATTCCTATGTAAGTAGGGATTTCCTGTTCCCTGCAAAACTCCATGGTCATAGTAAAACCGGAAACAATGCGTACGCTCAAAGCGATTGCCGACATGACTATTGTACCGAGAGAGACAATATAGTGATCGCTGAAGAGCGCCAACAGATTTCCCGCGACCAAAGCGGCGGAGCCTATTATCATGTTTATCTTATGCCCATACTTATCACCAAGAAAACCTAACAACGGATTAATAAAAACAAAGGTCGCCGCCGTAATAATGGCAAACAAACCGATTTCACTGTCGGACAAATTGTACTTCCGGGTCAAATGGACGGCGAAATAGGAGCAACTCAAGAAAGCCACAGAATAGAGGGCCCGCCCAATCATAAATCCAATAAAGTTTGGATTCTGCTTCAATTTCTCAGGGATCGATTTTAGAAACCGGCTCATCTGCATATGCGGGATTATTTCGGAACTTTCCGGTTCTTTAATCAACGCGAGTGAGAGCTCGGAAAGCATGATAAAAAAGAAACCACAAAGGAGGAGTGTGGAATAGTTGTAAGGGAAGCTGATTACGGACATCAGATAGCTCATCAAACCGCCCATTGCAAGGCCTAAAAGGTAACTTCCCATATTCCGAAGAGCGAACAGTTTTCCACGCATTGTTATGGGAATCGTTTTTGCGGTGAAGTTAAAAAAGGCGGGAACGGCCAACCCGGTAGCTATTGCAACGGTAAAGACGGTTGCTAATAGAACGATGACCATAGCATCAGGATACAAACCGGCTATAAAAAAGCTTAGAAGTGCGGCTATTAACCAAGGGAAACGCTGTAACAGTCCCATCTTCAGGATGTACGGCTGCTTTTTCGACAAACTCTGCAGATAACTAGCGATGAAAATCGAAGGAAAGAAGACACCCATATTGTGAAGTACCGGTATGAGAGAAACGGCAAAATTTGATCCGCCTAGCTTACTAATAAAGACAGGAAGAACATTTTGCCGATGCAGGAAGATAAGGCCGAGAAAATAAAAAATACCGTCAAAGGTGTTGAATGTATAATTTCTTTTTAAGTGTTTTCTTACCAGAGGAGAAGACTCCGAATTGTCGTGTCCGTCCATACTATTCACCTTCTACCATCCAGGCGATGTATCGATCGATAGACGACCATTATACAACCGAACCGCGCAATCGTGGTCCACATTGTCCATAAAAAAGTGTAGTGAACGAAGTTTGCCCGTTTTTCCTGATTTCAGTTCAACCGGGACCAATAACTCCTTATACTGAATGATAAAATCAACTTCCGCGTCGGCGCCTCGCTTCTCCCTTACCCAAAAATGGGGAAGTTTGAGAGACAGAAGATTGCGTGAAAGAAGTTCCTGGGCCACAATATGCTCCGCGACCCTCCCTCTGTACAGCGATGTGAGATCGTCAATTTTCATATACTCCGCTGTTATACCTGCGGAATAATGGAGGAAGAGGGACTGTCTTGAACGTTTTCACCCATCCTGCTCCTTCAACGACCTTCCCTTCCAAATCGGGTTGCTCAGATTCAATCTGTTCAAAGGCGTGCAGAAATTCGGAAAAGGTAACCGGCTGGAGAAAGAGGTATTCAACACGCCCTACCGGAAAACTGATATTTTGCTTTTCCAGATAGACTTCCAGAAGCGAACCTGCCGCGACAACCGGAAGGTGGGGTGCTTCTTCCGCAAAGAAACGGAGTAATGCTACCGCATAAGGTGAATTCTGTATTTCATCGATAAAGATAAGGGTCGACGGTTCGTGAAAATTACTGTTTCTTTCAAAAAAGAGGGTTTGCGGAGTCTCTTGAAACGGTAGCTCCATATCAAACAGACTTCGGTCGCGTGGATTTTCCAAATTGAAAAAGAGAAATTGTTTAAACCGGTTGGAAAAAAGAGTAACAAGTGTGGTCGTGCCGGTTTGCCGCGCCCCGCGAATAAGAAGCGGTTTCCTGTTCTCTTTTTTAAACCATTCTTCAAGGTGGGATAGAGCTGTTCTCGGTATGATACTTTTCGCCATCATAATCGATTATAACCACAACACCTCTATCTGTAAAGAAATAAGGGCACTAATGAATGCGCAAGTCCGTACTACGACCGTCTTCCGCCCGAATTTTCGCAAGCTCCCGGACCGTTATAACGAACTCGCATCCGTCCCCCGGTATGTGATTGTAGATTCCGGCGATTCGAAGGGAACGGCATCTTTTAAGCGTCCCTCATCACGACCGAACGATACTACCACTATGCACCGTTTGAATTTCACTTCTCTCCCCTTCTTACCCCTGCAAACGGACCGTCCGGGATTGTTACGGGAGGCGGACTGGAAGTACATTACAATTCTCTTTTTAACAACCGAACTCTTGAAAAATAGGGTTATCTACTCTACACCATCTCTTCTATCGTAAGATATTCGTCGAATTGCGCCTCTGTAAGAATTCCAAGCTTAACTGCTGCCTCTTTGAGGGTCGTTCCTTCGGCATAGGCTGTTTTGGCGATCTTCGCGGCATTGTCGTAACCGATATACGGATTAAGAGCGGTCACCACCATTAAGGTATTGTGCAGGTGACGGTCGATACCTTCCCGGTCGGGTCCCAACCCAACCACACATTTTTGTGTAAAACTTTCCATTGAATCGGACAACAGTCTGATCGACTGCATGACATTATAAATGATGACCGGCTTGAACACGTTGAGCTCAAAATTACCGGAAGATCCTGCCACCGATATCGTCGTGTGGTTCCCCATTACCTGCGCGCAGACCATGGTAAGGACCTCGCATTGGGTTGGATTGACCTTTCCCGGCATGATGGAACTGCCGGGTTCATTTTCCGGAAGCTTGAGCTCGCCGATACCGCAGCGGGGACCGGAACCGAGCCATCGTATATCGTTCGCAATTTTCATGAGCCCGCAGGCCAAGGCATTCAAAGCCCCCGATAGACCGACCAGCCCGTCATGGGCAGCCATGCAGGCGAATTTGTTCGGCGAAGTGACAAAAGGCAGACCGGTCAGTTCGGCGATCCGTTCGGCAGCTCTCTCTGCAAATCCCTCAGGAGCGTTGAGTCCCGTTCCGACCGCGGTCCCGCCTAAGGCGATAAAGTAAAGCTCCTTACAGGCGGAGTTGATCCGGCCCATCGCCGTCTCCAGCTGAAACGCGTAACCTGAAAACTCCTGCCCTAAGGTAATCGGTACGGCGTCCTGCAGATGGGTCCTCCCGCATTTAACGATATCGGCATACTCCTCCGCTTTCCGCTTGAGAACAGCAAGGAGTGAACGAGCTGCAGGCAGCAGCCCTCTCTCAATACGTTCCACAGCCGCGATATGCATAGCGGTGGGAAAGGTATCGTTCGAGGATTGTGACATATTGACATCATCGTTGGGATGGACCGGTTTTTTTGATCCACGCTCTCCGCCCAGAAGTTCGCACGCCCGATTGGCAATAACCTCATTCACGTTCATGTTGGTGTGGGTCCCGCTTCCGGTCTGCCACACCTTTACCGGAAAGTGATCATCCCACTTTCCTTCGATAACCTCGTCGCAAGCACGGACAATAGCTTGCATCTTTGTCTCGTCTAATCTCTCCAAAGCATTGTTGGCCAAAGCGGCCGCTTTTTTTAATATCCCCATGGCCCGAATCATCTCCCGCGGCATGGTTTCATCACCTATGGGAAAATTCTCAAGCGATCGCTGGGTTTGCGCTCCCCAGAAGCGGGAAGCATCTACCTTGACTTCCCCCATCGTGTCCCGTTCTATTCTATATTCCATTCCATGGCCTCCCTCTCATTCATTTGCCCCATCAAGAATTGTTTTACCCTTAGCGTTTTTCGATCGATACAAATCGTCGTTCCTCCGTCCCTACATAGAGCCCGCGGGGACGGTAGATGCGATTGTCCCGTCGTTGTTCGAGGATGTGCGCCAGCCATCCGGCCGCCCTCGCCATAGCGAAGATGGGAGTAAAGTAGAGTTTCGGAATCCCGAGCATCTCGTATACGGTACCGGAAAAGAAATCAACATTCGGATAGATCGGTTTTCCCTTCTCCTCCATTTTGCTCTTGAACTCCGATTCAAGCTTTTTTAATACTTCGTAATAGTTATTGTCCGGATATTTTTCTATGAGTTTTTTAAGAAACTCTTCAGTGATATATGAACGGGGATCTTTTGCCCGGTATACTCTGTGCCCCATCCCCATCACTTTTCTCTTCTCTTCTAAGGCCTTCTCAAGCCAGGGCACAACGTTGTCTTCGGTCCCGATTTCTTCAACCATGTCCAGCACCCGTTCATTCGCACCGCCGTGAAGCGAACCGAACAACGCGCCCATTGCCGCGGAAATGCTGCAATAGCAGGTCGACAAGGTCGATGCAACGACCCGAGCGGTGAAGGTGGAAGCGTTAAAGCCGTGTTCCGCATGCAGGATAAGCATGGTGTCCATCATGTCTCCCTCATCAGTACTCGGCTCCTCGCCCCTCAGCATGGAGAGAAAGTTGGCCCCGTGAGAAAGCTCTTTGTTCGGCGGAACAAACTCTTTACCCTCTTGAAGTCTTTTGTGGGCCGCAATGACAGTCGGCAGTTGCGCTATCTGATGCAGGGTGTCCCGGCAATTACAGTAGGCGGAGTGCTCTATTTTATGGTCCACATAACCGCTTAAAAAGGAAATGACCGATTGGAGCAGTTCCATCGGATGGTCGGCTCTCGGAAAAGTCCGAATCATTTCCACGACCGGTTTTTTCAAATCCCTGGCCGCCCTCATTCTCTGTGAAAAAGATCCATACTGCTCTATTGTGGGCAGCTCGCCATAGAGCAGGAGATAGGTCACCTCCTCATAATTACAGTGTGCGGCCAATTCATCGATGGAATAGCCGTAATAATACAGCTTGCCCTTTTCACCGTCAATTCTACAAATTTCGGTTTCCGCGGCGATAACCCCTTCCAACCCTTTAGCATATTTTGCTTCACTCATATCTCTACTCCTTTAAATTCCATTTATCGGTTTGTCGTAGGCGGCGAGGGCCGCTTCCTTGAGTGCTTCCGGTAATGTGGGATGGGCATGCACTATCCTTCCCATATCTTCCGCACTTCCTTCAAACTCCATGACCGTCACCGCCTCACTGATCAGGGTGCCCGCGGACTCTCCTACGATATGGACACCCAACAACCGATCGGTCTTCGCGTGAGAGAGCACCTTCACAAATCCTTCAACGTTACCGGAGGCAAGAGCACGTCCATTCGCTCTAAATTGAAACACACCCTTTTTAAAAGGAATATTTGTTTCATTAAGCTGTTCTTCAGTTTCTCCGACCGATGCCGCTTCAGGAGAAGTATAGACCACCCCCGGTATAGCGGCGTAGTTTACCCGTCCCGGTTCACCTGCAATCAGTTCCGCCACCGCAACACCTTCCTCCTCCGCCTTGTGAGCAAGCATCGGCCCGTGAATAACGTCCCCTATCGCGTAGACACCGTCGGAACTTGCCTCGTATCGATCATTCACAAGAATAAACCCCTGTTCCTCTGTTTTAAGCTGCAGGGCTTGTATGATCTGCTTCGGGCAGTACGGCCGTCTGCCTGCCGCCACCAGCACCTTGTCACCGTTCAGCGTCATTGCCTCACCCTTTTCATCCCGAGCAGTTATGGTCACGCCCTCTTCCGACCGCTCAAATCCTGTTACTTTGGTCCGGAGAAGGAAAGAGATGTTCTGTTTTTCAAGAGCTCGCAGCAATCCTGAAGATACCTGCCTGTCCCAACCCGGGAGAATGGAATCCATGATCTCGATAAACACAACCTCCGTCCCCAGTCTGGCCCAAACGCTCCCCATTTCCAAGCCGATTGCACCGGCACCGACAACGATCAGCTTCTTCGGAACCTTATCCATCGCGAGAGCGTCTTCAGAATCGAGGATAACCTCCCCATCGAAAGGAAGCGGAGGAAGCTCGGTCGGAACACTGCCCGTTGCTATGATGATTCGATCGGAGGAGATGGTTTCACGCTCCCCATTTCCTCCGTCCCCCCGTTCACTCACCGTGACCGTCCGGCTATCCTCAACTGTCCCTTCACCGAAAAAAACAGCAACCTTGTTGTTCTTCATTAGAGCAGCGAGCCCGGAAGTCAATTTTTTGACTACGGATTGTTTCCGTTTCATGATGGTGGAAAGATCGAAACGGAGGTTCTCGAATAATAGACCGTGGGAAGCAGCCTGTCCTTTCAATTGAGAAAACATCTCTGTGGTGGAAAGCAACGCCTTCGAAGGAATACAGCCGATGTTAAGACAGGTCCCTCCCAGAGATTTTCTCTTTTCAACCAATGCTACCGACATCCCCAGCTGGGCGGCTTTTATCGCGGCGACGTATCCTCCCGGACCAGCTCCGATTATCGTCAAATCGTACCTCTGTTTTTCATTCATGATGGGGCCTCTTTCAAAATACCGGTTTGTTGTGCTCTATCCCGGATTACAGATTGAGGAGCATCTTCTCCGGCTCTTCAATCAGCTGTTTTACGGTAATAAGAAAACCGATTGCTTCCCTTCCGTCCATGATTCTATGATCGTAGGTGAGGGCCGCATACATCATCGGTTTCGCGGTTATCTCTCCGTTTATAACGACGGGACGTTCCTGGACGGTGTGCATCCCCAATACCGCGCTCTGAGGAGGGGTCGGGACAGGAGTGGAAAGGAGGGAACCAAAGACACCGCCGTTTGTGATGGAAAAAGTCCCTCCGGTCATTTCATCTAACGTTATTTTCTTATTCCTGGCTTTTTCAGCAAGTGAGGCAACTTCAATTTCCAGTTGGTCGATTGAAAGCGAATCCGCATTCTTGATGACAGGGACGATCAATCCTCTTTCCGTTGAAACGGCTATTCCAATATTATAGAAATTATTATAAACGATTTCATCTCCATCGATAAAACTGTTGGCAGCCGGGTACTTTGTCAGCGCACTGCAGCAGGCTTTTATGAAAAACGACATAAAGCCCAGTTTTAATCCATACTTCTGTTGAAACTGTTCTTTGTATCTCTTACGGATATCGACAATACGTTCCATCGATATTTCATTGAAGGTGGTAAGATGGGCCGA